>CAMZFO010000105.1 GCA_947306125.1 uncultured Clostridia bacterium
TTCATTGCTTTTTCTCCTTCGGATCATTATCTGATAAAATGCGTCGGCTGCCAAGGCTCGGTTTCGGGGAGGCCGAACTTTTCTTTGCCGAGGGCGATGCTCTTTATCAGGAATGTCATATTCCTTGCAAGCGCGCGCATGGTCTGCAAACCCTCCGCGTCCTCCTTTGCCTGCCCGGGCTCCCTGCCGTGGACGCTGTTCCAGTACTGGCTGGAGGCTACCGGCATGCCGCTGATGGTGAAATACTTGTTAAGCTCATCGAAGGTGGCAGAGCATCCCCCGCGCCTTGCCACGGCAACGGAGGCGCCGACCTTCATGGTCTTGTCGAATCCGGTGCTGAAAAACAGGCGGTCTAAGCATGCGATGAGCGTTGCGTTGGCGGAAGCATAATAGACGGGCGAGGCGATCACAAGCCCGTCCGCCTCCTCAAACTTGGGGGCGAGCTCGTTCACGACGTCGTCGAATACGCATCTGCCGTTCTTTTTACAAAAGCCGCAGGCGACGCAGCCCCTTATATCCATATTGCCGATCTGTACGGTCTCGGTCTCAATGCCCTCTGCGGCAAATATCTGTTCCATCTCGGAAAGGGCTGTCGCGGTGTTCCCGTTGAGGCGCGGACTGCCGTTGATGATAAGTACCTTCATGCCGTGCTCCTTCCGTCAGACGCCTTTGCCCATCTCGTAGGCTTCCTTATACGCGGGCGTGTTCACTATCTCGCCGGGTGCGTAAACGCCGACGCCATAGATGACGCCCATCTCCTTTGCGCCCTCGACGCAGTCGGCATAGCCGCGGAAGCACTCGATAGTGCGCTCCTGCGAGGCTTTTTCCGTATCGGCGCAGGTCACGATGTAATAGAACTCCTTGTCCTTTACCTCCGTCCATCTTGCGACGGTGCGGTCGATCACGGCCTTGAGCTGCGCGTCGATGGAGTAGAAATAAACGGGGCTCGCAAGGACGATAACGTCCGCGTCGATCATCTTTTGAAGGATCTCCGCCATATCGTCCTTTTTGGCGCAGACGCCGCCGGACTGCACGCAGTAATAACAGCCGCTGCAGTAGCCGATCTTCTTTTCCGCGACGCGGATCTTCTCGACCTCGCTGCCGCTCTCTAAGGCTCCGCGCATGAACTCATCGCAGAGCGCGTCCGAATTGCCGCCCTTACGCGGGCTGCCCGATAGAATCAAAACCTTTTTGCTCATACTGTTTCTCCTTTAAATTATTGAATTTTTAATTACCCAGCGGATCCCTGTCCCAGGTCAGCACGCCGGTCTCCACCGCCTTGCGGTAACGCGAGATCTTGTAATCCAGAAGCTCGACGGCGTTCGTAAGCTCCTCAAGCTGCTTGCCGAGGCTTTCCCTCTCCTTTGAAAGCAGCTCAAGACGGGCTTCGAGCGTTTCGCCGCCCATGTTGAACAGCCGTACATATTCGGCGATCGCTTCTACCGAGACTCCCGCCTTGCGCAGGCAGACGGCGTTATTAACCCACGAGAGCGCCTCATCGTCATACTCACGTATGCCGCCCTGCGACCTTCCGACCTTGGGTATCGCACCGACCTTTTCATAGTAGCGGAGCGTATCTGCGGTAATGCCGAACTTCTCGCAAACGTCCTTAATCGTCAAACCTTATCACCTCCTGACGATCTTCCTGAGACCATTGTACAATATGGAGTTGGCTCCAAGTCAAGAGCATTCACAGCCGTCATTAAAATATATTTTCCCGGGCGGAAGCATCCCTTGCTCGGCAACGGCCTTCCGCGGGCGCCTCAGGGCTCGGCGCCGTCAACGGCGTGAAACCGTCCGGAAAAATATATTAAAATACGGTTGGTTTTTATGTAACATTTTATGCCGACGAGCGTTGTATTACGTGAAAGAGATCGAAAAAAGAAAACAGGATCTCAGGAGGTTATCATGAAACGCATCATCACCGGCATTTTTGTTATTCTTCTTGCCCTTTCCTTTGCGGCATGCCGCAGACCCGATTCCCCCGTCCCGGCGGACGAGCCCACCGCCGCTCCGACCGCGGCTCCAACCGAGGAACCCACCGAGGAGCCCACCGAAGCTCCCGAGCCCCAAACGGGTGTTTTGGACTTCCTTACCAAGGTCGAGCCCGATACGCAGGTCTCCATCGACATTGATTACGACGGCATGGAGGACAGGATCGCCTTCAGAGAGGATGAGGGCGGGAAGGCGGAGGTCGAGATCTCACGGGGTGCGGATATCGCTCACGTTTTCACCTATGAGGTGCCCTATTCCTACGGCGTGACCATGTGGATAATGGATTGCGATCCTACCGACAGCAGGCTCGAAGTCGTTATCACCTATGTTCAGGACAGCGACGA
This sequence comes from uncultured Clostridia bacterium, assembly GCA_947306125.1. GTDB lineage: Bacteria > Bacillota > Clostridia > Christensenellales > CAG-138 > UBA3857. The sequence continues at coordinate 2,340 of CAMZFO010000105.1, forward strand.
CAGCAGCTCCGTCGCCTTCCGCGTGAACGAAGAGGGAACATGGCTGGATACATTCGAAAGCGGCATGGCCGTGACGATACCCGATGGGTATCTGTTCGAACATGAGGCAGGCTTCCCCGTCTCCATCCGCACAGAAATACTCGGCACCTGCTTCGTGGAAGGCAGCTGCACCGTGACCGCAGACGGATTCAAACTCGTTTCCGAAGGCTGCCTCTACCCGGTGACCGAGGGCTATTCCCGTGAGCTTGAACTGAAGCGCGATATGGAGCTTGAGATCGTGGATGAGACCGGCTCCGCAACCGGCGAGAGCGTGACCGTTCCCGCAGGCGAGAGCATCACCCCCTACTCCACCGACCTTGAAAGCTGGGTATGCGTAAAGCTCGGCGACGGCCGCATCGGCAGGGCGGCGGTAGCCGAGGCTACCGGCGAAAGCTGGGGCTGGCTGATAAACGGCATACAGCAGGATGAGTACGCCGATATCCCCTACGCAGACTGATGCGCGTCAAGGAAGCCTGCTTCTTAGGCTCGGTCGGCGGCAATAAGTACCGGCTTGAGCTGCAATAATAACGGGCACTGAGCAAATAATGATCCCTCGGCTTTGCCGGGGGATCATTATTGCGCCTGCGGCGGAAGCGATTTTTCCGTTGAGTTCCGCTTGGTGATATGTTATAATCTTTTCGGTACATAAGCACTACGGCTGAATTTTTTAACGGAGGGATAGATATGAAAAAGAGCATAAAGGCCTTTGCCGCGGCGCTGCTTGCGGCGGCCATGTTACTGCTTGCGGGAGCGCCCGTTCCGGCGCTCGTAAAGGCGGCCGCCCCGGGGGAGTCCTTAACGGCGCCCGATGAGGCCGTGAACCTCATAGTCAAGCTCGAAGGCGCGCCCGCGCTCGCGTATTACCCCGCCGGGGATGAGAGGGCCGCTTCGTTCAGCACCGGACTTCGCGCAAAGCAGAAGGCCGTTTTCCGCGCCATTGCCGAAGGGCCGGCAAAGGGCCGCCCCGCGGAGCTCCTTTACAGCTACACCCAGGTGTTCAACGGGTTTGCCATGCGGGGCGAATACGGCATGATAGAGGGCATAAAGGCGCTGCCCGGCGTTGCGGACTGCTATGTCAGCCCGAAGTTCGCTCTGCCCGAAAAGGTCGAAGCCGAGGGCGAGGCAGAGCGCCTTGTGAGCTCCGTCGGCTTCATAAACGCGGACGATATGTGGGCGATGGGCTATTCCGGCCAGGGCATGACGATAGCCGTCGTCGATACGGGCATACTTACCTCGCACCCCGCGTTTGCCGCCGATCCCGAGCAGCCGCATTTTGACGCCGCCTCGCTTGACGCGGTGCTTGCCCAAAACGAGCTCTGCGCCGAACAGAGCTATTCCGGCACGCTTACCGGGGCGGATCTGTTCAACAGCAGCAAGATACCCTTCACGTTCAACTATTACGCCGGAAATACCGACGTTTCCCACGCTTACGCCTCGAACGACCACGGCACGCACGTCAGCTCCATTGCCGCGGGCAGCAGCCCCGAATCCAAGGGCGTCGCTTACAACGCGCAGATAATAGCGATGCAGGTGTTCAACGGCGGCAGCGCCGACTGGATCGATATAGTCGCCGCGCTCGAGGACTGCGCCTGTCTTAAGGTCGACTGCGTTAACATGAGCTTCGGCGCGGACTGCGGCTTCACCGACGACGAGGATCTCGAGGCCGTGTTCACACTGCTTTGCGCCAACGGAGTAAACGTCGCCGCGGCCTCCGGCAACGCCGGCACGGCTGGAAACGGCAACATATTCAACGGCACGACTCCCACCTTCAATTACGATAACGGCACGACCTCCACTCCCGCCTGCCTGCGCGGAGCGATGTCCGTCGCCGCCAGCCTTAACGAGGCGGATCATATCCCCGCGAGCTATTCGAGCTGGGGCTCCACCTCCGATCTTCGCATAAAGCCCGAGATAATGGCTCCCGGCGACGGCATAAACGCCGCGGTCGATCCCGAATACTCCGGCGGCTGGTATGATATCAAGAGCGGCACCAGCATGGCCACTCCGCATATCGCGGGAGGCATGGCGCTCGTCAAGCAGTACGTCAGGGCGAACTTCCCCGGGCTAACCGATGAGCAGGTCATGGAGATGGTCAACACGCTCATAATGTGCACCGCCTCCCCCGCGGAGCTCAACGGCGCGCTCTGCAGCCCCAGGCAGCAGGGCGCGGGCCAGGCCGATCTCACCGCCGCGGTCTCCACCAAGGCCTATATCGACGTGCCCGGCACGCTCCGCCCCAAGCTCGAGCTCGGCGACGACGATGATAAGACAGGCGTGTTCGCCTTCAGCTTCGACGTCGTCAATTTCGGCGACCGCGCCTTGACCTACACCGTCGATACGAGGGTGCTCACCGAGCAGATCAATATGTGGCTCATAGGCTACAGCCTCGTTAATATAATGAACCACGCCTCCGAGGACATAACCTCCTGCTGCAGCGTGAACGCTCCCGCCTCCGTCACGGTGCCCGTCGGCGGCAGGACGACCGTCAGCGTGACCGTCGATATCGCGGGCTGTAAGGCGACGATCGATTCCACCTGCCCCCTTGGCATGTATATCGAGGGCTTCGTAAGGCTGCGCGGCGAGACGGATCTTTCCGTTCCGTTCCTCGGCTTCTACGGGGATTGGGAATACGGCGCGATGTTCGACCGCAAGAATTATTACGACCAGTACACGGGCGCCTCTCAGGCTTACCCCAACGAGTGGGGCACCAACCGCGCCGTCGCCTACATGGGCGAGAGCACGGTGCTTCTTGGCATGAACCCGTTCGCCTCAACGACTGACTTCCTGCTCGACCGCTCCTCGCTGAGCCCCAACGCGGACGGCTGCATGGACGAGATCGGCTTCGTGCACACCTATCTGCTGCGCAACGCGGAGACCTTCCGCTATGAGGTGGTCGACGCCGAAACGGGCGAGCAGTACTTCGTTCAGGAGCTTCACCTGCTGCCCAAGGCTGTGGGCAACTTCCTGACTTCCTTCTATCAGCCCGTCGGCGCGGAGGAATTGAGCGCCATCGAGCATTGGGGCGGAGCGGAGCTTGCCGACGGCACGCACTGCGTGCTCCGCATGACGGGCTATATGCAGAGCGTCGATCCCTTCGATCCGTGCGAAAACGAGAACGCCGTATGGGAGGTGCCCATCACGGTCGATAAGTCCGCTCCGGAGCTGATCTCCCGCTCCTTTGCCGAAAACACGCTCTCGCTCTCCGTGCGCGATAACCACTATACGGCGTTCATAGGCGTTTATTCCAACGCCGCCTGCACCGCGGTCATCTCCGAGAGAGCGGTGGAGGAGCCTTCCCGCGGCGCCGTCACAAGTTTGAGCGTTAACGTCGGCTCCCGCGATAAGGTTTGGGTAAAGCTTGGCGATTACGCCGGCAACACCGCCGTGTTCGAGGTGGGAAGGGATTCCTTCCTCAGGGGCGACTGCGACCTTAACGGCATTGTCGACACCGGCGACGCGCTGCTTGCCCTGCGCTACTCGCTCGGCCTCGCCTCCATCAGCGAGCTCGGCCTTCTCGCCGGCGACGTCGACGGGAACGGCGAAGTCAACTCCCTTGACGTGCTTATGATAATGCGATACGTTCTGGGCCTGATACCGGAGCTGTGACGCCAGTGTGACCGGTAACGTAAAGCCCGGCGCCGCTTACTGTTTACGCTCGATCAAAGCAGCGCCGCATTGCGCCGGGGATCGCTTTCCGCAGACGTTTGAATCCGCTTATTCCCTTCTCTTCACCGGCACCCAGATCGCGCTGTGGTAATCGGGATCGGTCTTCTCTCCGTTCACACAATCATACCACTCCACGCTTGCATTGCCGCAAAGCTCATACTCCGGATTGCCCGGCAGCCACTCCCGGAATATCCGCGTGTTAACGCTCTGAAGCGCCTCCGGGATCGGGCCGATGCAGTTGAACACCGCCCAGTCGCACCGGGGAAACTCATAGACGACCATGCCTTCGGGGACCGCTCCGCCCGTGTATCTGCCTGCGACGAGATACCGGAACCTTCCGCCGCCAATGTCATCGATACAGACGCCGTATTCGCCGATGCAGTTATCCACCAGAGCCTGCTCCCAGGGATTCGCCGGGGC
>CAMZFO010000106.1 GCA_947306125.1 uncultured Clostridia bacterium
CGAAAAATGATTATTTTTCGGCCACATGGGCGACGCTCGCTTTGCTCGCTTAAGGTGTTCCCTTTCAAAGCAGTACGGCGCCGGCGCCGGCGCCTGTCACTCGACCTCCATGAAGACGGTCTGGATGACGGGAGTGCGCTTGGTATGCTGATAAAGACAGCTCTTGACGCTCGAGCGGATGACGTTCTTGATATTGCCCCAATCGCTCCTGTCGCAGGCGGCGAACATCAGGGACTGCTCCCTTGCCACCGCCTTCGCCTCCTCCATGAGTTCGTCCGCCTCCTTAGCAAATACGAAGCCCCTTGAGATTATCTCGGGCTCGGCGGCGAGCTCGCCCGTGGAGCTCTTAATGGCTATGACCATTGCGAACATACCCTCCTGCGCGAGCTGACGCCTTTCGCGCAGCACCGCGTTGCCGACGTCGCCCACGCCCGCGCCGTCCACGAGCACGTTGCCGGAGACGACCGTCCCCGCGAGCTTGCAGCTCCTCGCGTTCAGCTCGAGCACGCTGCCCGTTTCGAGCACTATGACGTTCGGCTCCTTCATGCCCAGCGACTTGGCAAGCAGCGCGTGATGATGCAGATGCCTCGCCTCGCCGTGCACGGGTATGAAGAATTTGGGCTTTACGACGCGCATCATGAGCTTCAATTCCTCACGCCGCGCGTGGCCCGAGACGTGCACGTCCGCGAGACGGTCGTAAACGACGTTCGCGCCGCGCTGGAAGAGCTGATTTATCACCTTGCCGACCGCCTTTTCGTTGCCGGGTATGGCGGAGGCGGATATGACGACGGTATCTCCCTTGCCTATATTGAGCTTGTGGTTGGCGTTCGCCATGCGGAAGAGGCCGCTCATGGACTCTCCCTGCGAGCCGGTGGTGAATACGCAGACCTCGCGGTCCTCGTAGTTTTTGAGCTTTTCGACCTCCACTATGCGGTCCTCGGGGAGCTTCAGTATGCCCTGATCCATCGCGATCCGCGCGATCATCACCATCGAGCGCCCCTGGAAGCAGAGCACCCTGCCGTGATCCACGGCGACGTCGGCGATCTGCTGAATGCGGTACACGTTCGAGGCGAAGGAGGCGACTATCACCCTGCCCTCGGCGGAATCGAAAACGCTCCTGAACGTGCGCCCGAGCTCCATTTCGGAGGGGGTATAGCCGGGCAGCTCGGCGTTGGTGGAGTCCATCATGAGCGCGAGCACGCCCCGGCTGCCGTAATGGGCGAAGCGCTCTATATCAATGGGCTCGTTGTCGATGGGGGTATAGTCCACCTTGAAATCGCCCGTGTGTATCACGACGCCCACGGGGGTGGTCACGGCGACTGCGAGCGCGCCCGCAATGGAGTGGCTGACCTTTATGAACTCGACCTTGAAGCAGCCGAGCTCGACGGTATCGCCCGCCGCCACGCAGCGCAGATCGGCGTTCTTTATCTTGTGCTCCTCGAGCTTGTGCTCGATCAGAGCGAGAGTGAATCTCGAGCCGTAAACCGGCGCCTCGAATTTCTGCAGGGCGTAGGGGACGGCGCCGATATGGTCCTCATGCCCGTGGGTTATCACAAACCCCCTTATGCGGTCGAAGTTTTCCTCCAGATAGGTCATGTCGGGTATGACCATGTCCACTCCCAGCATATCCTCGTCCGGGAACGAAAGACCGCAGTCGATGACTATTATATCTTCCTCATACTCCATCACGGTCATGTTCTTGCCTATTTCGCCGAGACCGCCGAGGGGTATTATTTTAAGCTTGGATCTTTGCTTTGCCAAATTATTAAACCTCTTGATACTGTATTATTGTTTTTCCAGAAGACCGGCAAGCCTTGCTTCGGCCTCCTCCCATTCCGAATAGAGGGAGTCGAGCTTCTTTTGGAGCTCGTCGGCCTTTTTGGAAAGCTCCCCGGCCTTGACGTAATCGGAGGCGTAAGCCGGGGACTCGAGCTTGCGTGTGACGGCTTCAAGCTCGCTCTCCGTCTCCGAAATGCTCTTTTCCGCGCGGGAGGCCGCCGTCCTGGCCTTCGTGATATCGCTCTGGAGCTGCTTCTTTTCCTTATATTCCTGCGCGTTGGCGGAGATGGGCTTCGCTTCGCCCGCGGCAGAGGCCGCCGATAACGCCTTTACCGCCTCCAGATAATCGTCGTAGCCGCCGACGTACTCCGTCATGCCGTCGGCGGTCATGTGGAATATCCTGTCCGCAAGGCGGTTGACGAGGTATCGGTCGTGCGTGACGACGAGCATAGTGCCGTCGTATTCGTCGAGCGCGTTCTCGAGCGCCTCGCGCGAGGGGATGTCGAGATGGTTGGTGGGCTCGTCTAAAAGCAGGAGATTAGCCCGGGTGAGCATGAGCTTTAAGAGCTGCACCCTTGCCTTTTCGCCGCCGGAGAGCAGGCCGATCTTCTTTTCGACCTCGTCCCCGCGGAAGAGGAACGCCGCCAGAGCGTTCCTGATATCCTTATGGGATATCGTGTTGAAATACTTATCCCACACCTCGTTCAGGACGGTGTTTTCCAGATCCAGCGAGGTCATGGTCTGCTCGTAATACGCGGCCTCGGTATGCGCGCCGAGATACGAAACGCCGGAGGTCGGGCGCATGCGGCCGGAGAGTATGTTCAGAAGCGTGGTCTTGCCGCAGCCGTTGTCGCCCAGTATGAACACCTTCTCGCCCTTTTTGACGAGCATATCGACGTTACGGAACACCTCGTGCCCCGAAAAGCTCTTTGAAAGCCCCTTGGCGACCACGGCGTCGTTGCCTCCGCCCTCCTTGGCGTTGAAATGGAAATGGATGGAGGCGGGGTCCCTTTCGGGCTCCACGAGCGTTTCCTTTATGCGGTCCGCCGCCTTCTGCTTATGGAAGGCGGTGACGAAATTATGCTCCTGACCCCAGCGGCGCTGCTGCTCCACCATGCCCTCTATGCGCTTTATCTCCTTTACGGCGCGGCGGTACCGCCTCATCTCCAGCTCGCGCGCGGTGGAGCGCAGCTCCATATGGCGCGAATAATTGCCCTTGGACTTATAGAGCTTCAGGTCCTTAAGCTCGATGGTGCGGTTGGTGACCTTATCGAGGAAATAGCGGTCGTGCGAGATGACTATGAACGCGCCGCGGTAATCGCGGAGGAAATCCTCCAGCCATTCTATCGCCTTTATGTCGAGATGATTCGTGGGCTCGTCTAAAAGCAGCAGATTGGCGCCGGAGAGCAGCAGCCGCGCGAGCTGCGCCTTGTTCCTCTGCCCGCCGGAAAACAGGCTGACTTCCTTTTTGAGCTCATCCTCCGTGAAGCCCAGGCCCAGAAGGGTCGAGCGGGTGCGCGCGCGGAACGTGAGGCCGCCCTCGTTTTCAAGCTTTTCGTTGAGGTGGTGCTGCTTTTCTATGAGCGCTTCGTCCGCTCCGCGCTCCTCGAGGGCCCGGTTGACCTCGTCGAGCTCGCGCTCGGCCTTCAAAAGCCCGTCGAATACGCCCAAAACGTAATCGTAAAGGCTCGCCCTCTCCTCGGTGACGGTCTGCTGCATCGAGCCCAGCACGGCTTCGCGGCTGAATGCGATCATGCCCGAATCATAGCTTTCCCTGCCCTCGAGTATCGCAAACAGAGTGGACTTTCCGCAACCGTTCACCCCGATGAAACCTATATGGTCGCCCGGCTCCACCTCGAAGCTGATATCCTCGAAGAGCACGCGGGTGACGTATGACTTTTTTAATTCGTTAACTGCCAGCAGCGGCATAGTTCAATACCCTTATACGTTTATTATTATCATTTTCAGGCCCTCGCGCTGCGCCATGCGGATCGTGGAGCCGGTGCCCGTGGCCAAATTGCCGGAGAAGCCGCAGATGATCCTTGAGGAATGGTCGACCAGGAAGCGGTTCCGGTCCATATAGCAGCTGCTCACGTACTCCGGCCGCAGAGATATCACGCTGTAGGCCTGCTTTGCGATATGCTTCTTGCGCGGGGAGGAGCCGAAGCCGAAGGGGAATACGGCGATGAGCTTCATATCCGGGCATTTGCGCGCGAGGCCCAGCACGGCCTCGGCCGCGATAACGTCGACCCCGTCCGCCATGCCGGAGAGGAAGAAGCGGGCGCCTTCATCATAGGCGCGCATTATTTCGTTTTCGAGCCTGCGCTTGAACGCGGCGCAGCGCTCGTCCTGCTCGTTCGCCCCCCAGGGGAGCTTGTCGGGCCTGTGCCCGGTGAAGCAGACGGCGAGCTCCCGCTCAAAGCCCGGATCGCTTATGCGTATCTCCATCACAGCCCGCTTTCCGTGTAGCGGCCCCAATCGCGGTGCATATAGCGCTCGATCGGGAACAGGCGGCCGATGAATTCACAGGGCACGCCTTCGCGCTTCGCTTGCTCGGCAAAATCGGCAAGTATCTCGGGCGTGCCGACAGTGCCTATAATGGGGAGACCGGAGCTCTCGCTCACCCTGCGCGTGATCTCGAGCCCGTCGAAAAGATCGCGCACGGAGGTCTCGTGCGAAAGATTGGTGTTGTTCAGTATGCCCGTGACCTTGAGGCGGCTCACGCCGGTGATCTTGTCTATCATCTCAAGATTCTCCTCTGCTCCGGAGGAGAGGGGGCGGCGGCAGTTGATGACGTACCAGACCTCGAAATTCTCGAGCTCCTTGAAATAGCCATAATACTGACCCATGGCGATGGAGCCGACCGGGTCGCCGCCGACGTCGAATATGACGAGATCGGAATTATCGGAGAAAACGGAGAATATCTCCGCGGGTATGCTGGGGACCTCCACGCCGGAGCTGGTGAAATTCGGGGAGATGAGGCGCACGCCGGCGGCCTCGAGCTCCGCCTTCCTTTCGGTGGAGCGGAAATAGGGGTTGATGACGTCGATATCCACGAGAGTCACCTTTTTCCCCTCCTTTGCGCCTTCAAAAGCCATATTGAGCGCAAGCTCGGTCTTGCCCGAGCCGAAGTTTCCTATAATAACGTAATACTGTTTCATACTCTTACCCGACCTTTGCAGAGCAAGGCCGGCCTTTCGGATCGTATTTTATTCGGGCCTGTATTCGGCGATTATCCTTTCGGCGGCCTTCATGCCGTCCACCGCGGCGGAAACGATGCCGCCCGCGTAGCCCGCGCCCTCGCCGACGGGGTAGAGCCCCTTAAGGCGGGTCGCTTCGCCCGACTCGCCGCGCATTATCCTGACGGGAGCGCTCGTGCGGCTCTCGACGGCGGTCAGCACTGCGTCGCCCATGTCGAAGCCCTTTATCTGCCTTGCGAAAGCGGTTATGCCCTCGGCTATGCCGCGCCTTATCGTGCCGGGAAGGCATTTGCGCAGGTCCCTCGGCACAGCCTGCGGACGGTAAGTGGGCGTGACGGCGGCGAAGGGCCGGGGCGCGTCCCCCGCGAGGAAATCGGCGACACGCTCGGCGGGAGCGGAATAATCCCCGCCGCCCAGCCTGAACGCGGCGCGCTCGAGCTTTTCCTGGAACTCGACGCCGCAGAAGGGAGCGCCGCCGAGATCGGAGGGATTGACCTGCACTATCACGCCGGAATTGGCGTTCGCGCCGTCCCTCGCCGCATAGCTCATGCCGTTCGTGACCACCTCGCCCTCGTTGGAGGAGGACGCGACGACGAAGCCGCCGGGGCACATACAGAAGGTATAGACCCCGCGCGAGCCGCTTTTTGCGGTCAGGCGGTATTCCGCCGCGCCGAGGCGGGGATGACCGGCGAATTTGCCGAACTGGGAGCGGTCTATGAAGGACTGCGGATGCTCTATGCGCACGCCGACGGCGAAGGGCTTTGCCGCGATCTCCAGCCCGCGGTCGTAAAGCATTCGGTAGGTGTCCCTTGCCGCCTGCCCCAAGGCCAGCACGACGGCGCAGCAGGGTATCTTCTCATCGCCGTTCACTATTGCGGCTGTGATGCGCCCGTCCTTTTCGCAGAAGTCGGTGAGCTTCGCGCCGAAGCGCACCTCTCCCCCGGCCTCCTCGATGGCGGCCCTGATATTATGCACCACCGTGCGGAGCACGTCCGTGCCGACGTGCGGCTTGGCGTCTACGGCGATCCTTTCGGGCGCGCCGTATTTAACTAGGGTCTCGACGACGGTCTCCGCCCTGCGGTCCTTTATGCGGGTGGTGAGCTTGCCGTCGGAGAAGGTCCCCGCGCCGCCCTCGCCGAACATGATATTGCTTTCGGTATCGAGGGGGCCGCCGGAATGGAAGCGCTCCACGTCGCGTCCGCGCTCCTCGATGGGCCTTCCGCGCTCGATGAGCAC
>CAMZFO010000107.1 GCA_947306125.1 uncultured Clostridia bacterium
CTCGCCACCTCGTTGTTGATCCTGACCATCTCGTTCGAGACCCTTGCCTCCTCCTGCGAGGTGCGGGCGTTTTCGGCGTACTGCCTCAGCCTTTCCGCCTCCTGCCTCGCGGCCTCGGCCGCCGCTCGGGCCGCCTCCGCCGCCTCGACCTCCATCGTGAGCTCGGTGAGCAGCGGGAACTGGGTCGTATGCTCTATGCTCTCGCCGTTCAGTATCGCCCTGCGGCAGCCGAAATTGAATTTGGCGGTGGTGACGAGAGTATCGTTCGTTTCGCTCTGCGTGGTGTATATCTGCAGCTCGCACTCCACCATGCCCGGCGCGAAGGACTCGGGGAAAAGGTCGATCGTGACGGTGCCGCCGTCGATCGAAACGCTCTCATCCCCGCTCTCCTGCACCGATATGCCCGCCGAGGTGGAAAAAACGGCGGTCACGGAGCAGTTCGAAAGGTCCATCGCCGTTCCGTCGTCCGTGAGAGTTACCTCGAGCCTGTTGCCCGTATCCCCCTCCACGACCTCGAAGGGCCTTATCGAGACGGGCCTTTTAAGGTCGATGGTGAAGGAAAACCGCTTTAATAGGGCGCTGCCTGCCATGAGAAGCCTCCTCCCGCCGAGCCCGTGTGCGCGCCCGGCTTTCTGCCGCCGGACGAGGCGGGCTTATAGGCGTTCACCAGATCGAGATAATCGACCTCGGCAAGGTTATACTGGAGCTGCCAGCGGCGTATGCGCCACTCCCTCTTGTTGCTCGTGAAGAAGAGATACCTGTCCCCCTGCGAGAGCGAGCTCAAATAGTTCGCGTAGTCGGTGTAGGTGTACTTCTTCTTGAGATAGGAGAAATCGCCGTCGTACCATACGCCGTCGAAATAGGCGCCGTTCTTGTTGTGCCCGTATTTGGAGCCGGGCTTGTCGGACTTGCCGGATTTGCCGGATTTGCCGGATTTGCCGGATTTTCCGGATTTTCCGGAGCCCGCGTTCCTCGCCGCGGCAAGCGCGTAGGACGCCGCGATCTTGGCGTCGTTCATCTGCTTCTGCGCTGCAAGCGTCATCCTCGTCTTCGCCATCTCCGCCTCGAGCTGCTGCATTGCGGAGAGCGCCTTGTAAAGGTATTCCGCCATGGATGCCGTGTATTTGCCCTCGAGCGCAGTTATATCGGAGGCCACGTTCGCCTTTTCCCTCGATTTCATGGACGAGATATAGCTCGAGCCGCCCATGCCGCGCGCGTAGGCGTCGGCGTCGATCTCCGCCATATTCGTTCTGCCCCTCTTCTCCCTCGCCTTGACCGCCTCGTCTATCGCGGGGCGGAGGAAGCTTTCGAAGAGCCCGTAGAGCTCCGAAAAGCTCGGGATATCGGAGACGCCGTAGGAGCGGAGCTTTGCGGCGAGCCTCGTGTAAAAATCGGAGAGCCCCCGGTCGATATCGTAGTCCGCGGAGGAGTCCCCGGAGCCGTCGGAGCCGGCGGAGCCGTTAGAGCCGCTCGAGCCCGAAGCGCTTCCCGAAGAGCTTCCCGATGCGCTCTGCTGTGAGCTGCCCGCCTTGGGAGCGGTATTCTGCGCGCCGCTTGGCGCGCTGCTTGGCGAGCCGCCCGCGCTTTCCGCGTCGTCCTCATAGGGCGTCTGATAGGCGTTTGCCTCAAGGCCGCCGCGCGTGCCGGAGGGCGCCCTCGCCGCTTCGAGCCTCGTTCTTTCGCCGGGGCGCTCGTCGGAGGGCAGGCCTTCGTAACGGTCCCCGCGTTTGCGCGGGGTGAATAAATCAAGCTTCAGCTTTGCCATATGTCATTCCTTTCCCGCGGCCCCGCGGGGGAGCCGTGAGGCCGCGTTTTTTGCCGCGTCCCGTCAGGAAACGGCGTGCTCGATCTTAACGAGCCAGAGGTCGTTCAGCACCGCGGCGGCGTAGGCCGTGACCTTCGCGCCGACGGTCGCGCGCTGATCCAGAGGATCTGCGGTGCCGCCGGAACCGTGGGGCTTTACGATGAGCTGCACCGCGCCCTTGCCGTCCACGTCGATAACGCCGTAAGCGTCCTTGCCGAATACGAGCGTCGCATGGACGGGGATCGCCTTCTTGGTGGTGGAATCGACCGCGCCGGCGTCGTTGGTCCAGACTATCGCGTTGGCGGAGAGCGTGACCTGCTCGGTGAGCTTGACCATATTGGTCACGGAATTGAAGGGGGAGCTCGCATCGAGAGTGTACTCGGTGGAGCCTATCATGATCTTGTTGCCGGGGGTGGAAAGGTATTCGACGCCCGCTGCGGAGGGGGTCTCGTTCAGTATGAACGTGTAGGAGCCCGAGACGCCTATCTTGACGGAGTTGAGCACGCTCTGCTCGTACACCTTCGCCTCGGTGCTCTCCACGAACACGACGCCGTAGAGCCTGCCTATCTCGCCGGAGTAGATCGCCTCGGAATTGGAGTAGGTGGAGACGTTCTTCCAGTTATCGTCGTTCTGCAGATCGTAGGTCGCCTCGGGCGAGCAGATGCAGACGAAATGGGGAGTGCGGCCGTCCTCGCAGAAGGGGCGCGCCTTGTTCTTCTTCAGCGTGCGCACCGCCTTCCTGATCTCCTCGACGGTGAGCTTCTTGTTGGCGTCCAGCGCGGAGCGGGCGAGCACGCCGCCGGCGTACTGCACGTTGGTGGTGGCGCACATGGCGTCCCTCGTCACCCACTCCACGACAGTGCCTATCTGCTCGCCGAGCAGCTCCGCAGAGTCGTTGATGACGTTGTCGTAGCCGGTGAGGTCGAGCAGGTCTGTGACCTCCACGTACGCGCCGTACTGCTTGACCGTCGCCTCCACTTCGCTCTGCGAAAGGGACTGACCGGTGGGGGTTTCGCCCTCGGTCAGCCCTTTTACGGCCTCATTGGGGTCGAAAAGGTTCCATCTGCGGAAATTGACGTGATTTCCGTTGTTGCGGGGGATGGGGCGCTTCTGGCCGAATTCGGCGTGGACGAACCTCGTCTTCGCGCTCTCCAGGAGCTGCCTGTCATAATAAGTGGTGGGAAAAGTGCCGCCCGCCGCAAGACCGGCGAGGGTGTTGATGTTGGTGTTTGCCATAGTGTTTGGTTCCTTTCAAAAGATTTAGAGTTTGATTCGTTTGCCGTCGGCCGCCGCCTTTTTAAGCAGCTTTTTAAGCTCCCTGAACTGCTCGGTGGACATATCCGCGTAGTCCACGGGGGCCGAAGCCGCGCCTGCGGTCCTGATGGGCACGGGCCTCCTCACGCGCCCGAAGGGGACATCGTCCTCCTCCGGCTCGTAATAGCCGCGCTCGTCAGAGCCGCGCTCGTCATAGCCGCGCTCGTCATAGCCGGGCTCGTCCTCCGTGCCGTCGTAAAGGGGCTCGCCGCCTGTTTCGTCGGCCTCATCGGCCTCGCCGGCCTCGCCGCTCTCATCGCGGTTCGCCCACTCGCCGAGCACAGCCTCCACGAGCTCGTCCTCGGTCACGTCGTCCGCAAGACCCAGCGTGTCCAGCAGCACCCTTCCGAGCCTTTCGGCCGCGGAAGCTCCGCTCTGCTCCGCACCGTCCCCGGCGGGCGCCTTCGCGTCCCCGCCGCGTGCCTGCAGACCCATGAGCTGCATAATGCTCTTCTTACTCATTTGCTTCTCCTTTCCGGAAAAATAGATAAAAAGAAACAAGCGGGGGCCCTTCGCCGTTTTTTAAGCGGCTCAAAGGCACTCGTCAACGCTTGCTTCTATATCTATTATAGCACATATGTTCCGTTTAGTCAATAGATATTCAGAACATATTTTCTATTTTGCACGTCCGCGGACGCTTCGGCTTGACAGCTCCCGTTATCGGGAATAGAATACTGTCAGCATTCGGAAGGGAGAAAAGCGTAATGCTCGTTTACGATTATCTGCTCATAGGCGTTTTCGCGGTGATGAGCCTCGTCGCCGTGATAGTCACCTGCCGCGACAAGGCCGCCGCCAAGCTCGCGCCGAAGGACCGCACGCCCGAGGCCACGCTCATGCTGATCGGCTTTTTATTCGGCAGCTTCGCCATGTATATCACGATGAAGCTCATCCGCCACAAGACCAAGCACGCGAAATTCATGGTCGGACTGCCCGTATTCATGCTGCTGCACGCGGCGCTCATAGTCCTTTACCTGCTCGTACTGCGCCCGCGCCTCGCCTGAAGCCCCGAAAAAGGGCAAAAGAGCCCCCGTTTGCACGCAATATATTTTTTATTTTCGTAAAATGCTTGAAAATAAAATAAAATGCGTTATAATGGTCAAAGGCGAAGATAACGGGTCTGTGGTTGAAAGTCGATGCCAGTCGCAGGCGAAGCGATCCACGTAAGCGGGGCAAAGCCCCCGTGAGCATGGTGCGGTTTAGAAGTAAGTCCTGTCAGCGGGGGGTTCTTATCCCGCTGAGACCGTGTGTAGTGAGAGGGAGTCCCCGGGTAGCGGAAGCGGCAACAGGCGAGTGTGGGGTCAAAGACCAGGTCAGCCGTCATTTTAGCCAAATATAATTTCAAGGGGTTTTATCCAAAATGTTTGAAGACAAGGTACTGGTTTGCAAGGATTGCGGCGCTGAGTTCACGTTCACTGCCGGCGAACAGGAGTTTTACGCCGAGAAGGGCTTCCAGAACGAGCCCACCCGCTGCAAGGCATGCCGTCAGGCTCGCAAGAACGCCGCCCGCGGTGAGCGCGTGATGTATGACGCCGTCTGCGCGGAGTGCGGCGCTCCCACCAAGATCCCGTTCGAGCCCAAGACCGACCGTCCCGTCTATTGCAGCAATTGTTTCGCAGCGCGCCGCGGCAACTGAGTTATCCTTTTGTCATATCGCACGAAAGCATCCTTAACGACCGAAAAGCCCGCATTTCCCCAAGCAGGGAGACGCGGGCTTTTTCTTTATCGCAGCCTTGTTTTAATCATAGATCAATTCGTAATTCGTTTCTTCCCCTTCGTTTGTAACAATATAGACCTGGGATTGTTCCTTAACGAGGAGCGCTTTCTGCGTGCCTTCGGCGTCGAACCAGTATTCGGTGATAGTTACTCCGCTTCCGCCGACATAATCGGGGTATTCCTGCCGGTTTTCAAGCGCCTCGGCGATCTGCTGATAGCTTTCGGAACCGGAAACGATCTCCAATACGAACTGCTTGTCCATTCTTTCCGCTATGGGCTCCGCTTCACCGCTCAAGAGCTTCTCCTTGTATATGTAACGGCCCACCTTCGACTCCTCGAGCTTTTCAAAGGCCGCAAGCTCTTCCGCCTTTATCCTTTCCTTCGTCTCGGGATCCATTTCAGGCGGATCGGTCTTTTTCGTGCAGGCAAGAGCCGCGGTTAAAACAGCAAGCAGAATACAGAGCAGAAAAACGGCGGTTTTTCTATTATTCATGATCGAGCCTCCTGATCTGTTATACCGAAATTGCGATCGGTCACCGTACTGTCGGAACAACGATCGTTGTGTGTTTATTGCGTTCCCGTTACGATATACTCGCCTGCTTACAGTTTATCACTTATTTTCTTTTTGTCAAATATTTTTTGTCATATCACATGCGGTCAGTCCCCGGCGGGGAAGGGCGGCGTATGAGGGGCGTATTCCTAACGGGAACGCCCTCACTCCTCTTTCCTCTCCATCGCCGGGTTTGTAAACTGCACGCTTTCCGCGCCGAGCACACCCGGCCCCAGCCTGCCAATGCCGGTATCGCTTTCAAGCACGCTCGGCCCCGAAAGGCCCGCAATCAGCTTGGTTGGATACAGGCGATGAACTCCTGCCGGGCGAGAGCCGAAGAACAGGTCATCCGCGAGATCGTGCTGGCAAAATATGCTGCACTCTGCAAAACATCCCCTATTTTTATTGGATCGGGGATGTTGCTATTGAATCCTACCCGAATTCTCGCTTTATGTCCTTTAATTCTGATGTAGCTAATGTATAATAGCATCGAAGAAAACCAGTGGATTTAGGAGGTTTATCAATGGATCCGATAAAATGCGGCAATTATCTTAAAGCACTGCGAAAGGAAAAAGGCCTGACGCAGGAACAGCTTGCTGAGATGCTCGGTGTTACAAACAGGTCGGTGTCAAGGTGGGAAACGGGGGGTTCACTTAGATAAAGATACCACACCAATCCCACGCTGACTTTTGCTCAACCAATACAGCCGGAGGGCTGGATAACAAGAAAAGGCGGTATGCGCCCCGTGGAGGGGT
>CAMZFO010000108.1 GCA_947306125.1 uncultured Clostridia bacterium
TTACCGCTGCAGTGCAAAACATGAAGAAGATAGCGACCGTCCTGCACAG
Source organism: uncultured Clostridia bacterium (assembly GCA_947306125.1). Classification (GTDB taxonomy): domain Bacteria; phylum Bacillota; class Clostridia; order Christensenellales; family CAG-138; genus UBA3857. The sequence goes on from CAMZFO010000108.1 coordinate 50, forward strand.
GTTGGGGGCTCCTGTCTTTGAAAAGCTCTTGACCGTCTTTCAACAACTGATATATGCAACAAAGCCCGCAAAATCGCGGGCTTTGTCCGTGGTCTGACATCCACCCGGCGGTGGATGTTTTTTTATTCGTGCGTCAGGCTTTTGCGCCCTCGTCTATCTTCTTTTCGGTCTCGCGCCTTATCGCTTTTCGCAGCTTAACAAGATACTCCGAAAAAGCAACGCGGTCAAATGCATAATTGAGATTCAGCTCATATTCGTTGGGCTCCCATGTGGAGATATCCGACTCGTTGTGCTGAATGACGGCCTCGAGGCTGTCCATGCACTTATAGATGCGCGCCTCGAGCGTTTTGCGCTCCGCCATCTCGTTATAGAGCGCCGTCATCTCGCCGCCGAAGGGCTCCGGGAGCGAGCCCGCCCAATCGAAGAGCAGCTCCTCCTCGCGCTTTTCATCCGCCTCCGTCTTGAGAAAAACCGGGATATCGCCGGTGAAGGCCTCGCCGAGGTCGTGTATGAGGCACATCTTTATCACCTTGTTCATATCCGCCCCCGGGAATTCGTCCGAGACGAGATACGCCATCAAGGCCGTACGCCAGCTGTGCTCCGCGACGCTCTCGCGCCTCCCCCCGGAGGTATAGCAGTGCCGCATCGCGTCCTTCAGCCGCTCGGCTAAATGCATGGTTTCGAGGAGTTTTCCGGTATCCATTCCCTGTTTCCTTTCATCCGATCGTTTTCCCGCGCAGTTACAAGAGATCCCCCGGTCATCCGCAAGCGAGCCGTTATTTCAGCACTATGATCGAAGCGTTGACGTCGCCGTTTTCTATCTCCATCACGGCGAAGGAGGGCTTCCTGCCCGCGCGCGGGCGCGATGGGCTGCCGGGGTTGAGCTTCAATACGCTGCCGAAGGCCGAAAGCTCCGAGATATGCGTATGCCCGTAAAGCGCCGCGGCGCAGTTCAGTTCCTCCGCGCGGTAACCTATCGTGAAGCTGCCCATGTCCACGTCGTAAAGATGCCCGTGAGAGAGGAATATCCTCGCCCCGCCTATATTGACGGCAAGCTCGGATGTCACCCTCTTCTGCGGAGCCGGATAGGACGCTTCCTCGAGCTCGCGGGTCAGGCCCCAATCGCAGTTGCCGAGCACGCGGTAAACGGGAAGACGGGTCCTTTCCCCGAGCGCCTTCGCGTCGGAGGCATAGTCCCCCAGATGGAACCAGCAGGCGACCTCCCCCGCCGCCGCAATACAGCGGTCGAGAGCGCCGAGGCTGCCGTGGGTATCCGAAACGACTCCTATCCTGATCATATCAATCGAGCGCCGCGAGCACGAGCTCCAGCGCGTTTTTCCTGTGGCTGACAGCGTTTTTTTCATCCGCGTCCATCTCGGCGAAGGTCTTGCCCATGGGCTCGTAGAAGAAGAGCGAGTCGTAGCCGAAGCCGTTTTCGCCGCGCTCATCCTCCGTTATCCTGCCGTAGACGCGGCCCGTCGCCTCGATATCGGTATCGTCCTTGCGAACGAGCACCATTGCGGTCGCAAAATGGGCGCCGCGCTCACGCTCCGGGACCCCATTGAGCTCCCAAAGCAGCTTTGCGCGGTTGGCGGCGTCGTCATGCCCCTCGGTCGCGTACCTGGCGGAACGCACGCCGGGAGCCCCGTTCAGAACGTCGACGAGGAGGCCCGTATCGTCCGCGAGCACCGCGTCGCCGGAGCCGAGCAGACCCATGGAATCGGCCAGAGCGAATACCTCCTTCGCCTTCTTGCGGGCGTTGCCCTCGAGCGTCTCCGCGTTTTCCTCGACCTCGAGCTCGAGCCCCGCCTCGCGCATGCCGAGCACGGCGCTGAAGCGATGGCCGAGCATCGCCTTGATCTCGTCTATTTTATGCCTGTTGTTGGATGCTATTATGAGCTTCATATTCCCTGCCCCCCATCGTATTGCCTGAGTTTTTCCATCGCCGCTTCGTCGAACGGGACGACGCCCGTGTTATCGGGAATGAACTGCCTGCTGTCGCTCAAGGGGACGCCCTGCACGGCCGCGCTCAGATACCCTATCACCGCGCCATGGCAGATCACGAGCGCCCTGCCCCCGCGGGATTCGGGGAGCTTCATCAGCGCACACCTCGCCCTTTCGAGCACCTGCGGCCCCGTTTCGCCGCCGTGCGCGCCGGAATAGCAGCCGTGGATAAGGAAATCCGCGTACTGCTCCGGATAGAGCCTCGCCGATTCCTCGAAGGTGTGCCCCTGGAACATACCGAAGTTTATCTCCTGTATGCCCTCTATCGATACCGGAGTCAAGCCGAGCCTGCGCCCGACTATGCGCGCCGTCTCCCCCGCCCGCCTAAGCTCGCTGCAATAGAGCTTCGTGACGAAGGGGCCCTCTGCCTTGAGCCTCTCGGCAAGGAGCTCCGCCTGCCTGCGGCCTTCATCGGAAAGCGGGGTGTCGAGCTGCCCCTGTATGCGGCGCTCGGCGTTATATTGGGTCTGCCCGTGCCTTACAAGATACAGCATATCAATCCGCTTCGGGCTTATAGGGGAATGCGGGCATCATGGAGAGCTTGAAGAGATTCGCCCTGTGCTTGCGGTCGATGAGCTCTTTCTTCTCCTCGGGTATGCAGACCCCCGTCCTGATGTATCGGTCGAGCGTTTCATAGGTGAAGCCGAGATTATCCTCGTCGGTAAGCCCGGTGAGGCCGTCCGAGGGAGCCTTGTCGACTATGTAATCGGGGAGCCCCAGGTAGCGGCCCACCTCTATGACCTCGTGCACGGTGAGGTTCGAAAGAGGCGAAAAATCGCCTACGGAATCGCCCCAGCGGGTGGAATAGCCCACCCAATCCTCGGAGAGATTGCAGGTGTTCGCCACCCTGCCGTTCAGGCTCTGCGAAACGGCGTAAAGCGCGGTCATGCGGAGGCGCGGAGCCATGTTGATGACCGTCTGGCGGGAAAGCTCCGTGCCGTACTCGCGGCCGAGCGCCGAGGCGACCTCGAGGCTTAATTCGTCGTAAGCATCCTTGATATTGACCGTGACGGAGTGGATGCCCAGATGCTCTATAAGCATCTGAGAATAATTGATGTCGGGCTGGACGCCGTTGGGCATCATGACGCCGACCACGCGCTCGCGGCCCAGCGCGGCCGCGCAGACAGCCGCGGTGACGGAGGAATCCTTGCCGCCGGATATGCCTATGACCGCGTTGCAGCCGGGCCCGTTGACCTCAAACCAGTCGCGCACCCATTTGATGATATCGGAAGTGGTTTTTTCGACGTTGAACATAGATCCGTACCTCATATAAAATAATGGCCATATAGACAAAATGGCCTCGAACCCGAGGTCATTCTGCTTTCATTCTTTTAGTTCATGCCGTAGCGCTTCTTGAACTTGTCTACACGTCCGCCGGTGTCAACGAGCTTCTGACGGCCGGTGTAGAAAGGATGGCACTTGGAGCAAATTTCGACCTTGAGCTCGCCCTTGACGGAGCCGGACTTGAAGGTCTCGCCGCAGGCGCAGCGGACGATGCTCTCACCATACGCAGGATGGATATCCTTCTTCATTTTGAATCTCCTTGCTTTGATCGGTGCAGGGCGAGTAGCCGCCCTCCTGCCGCTTATTTGCGGGGGGATGAAGAACAAGCACCCCACATAAATCCGCAATATGTATTATACCCCAAGCCGCCGCCCGTTTGCAAGAGGTTTTCCCTTGAAAAAGCTAATATATTTTTGGATTTTTCGCGTATCCCGCCCGAGCTTGCGCGGCGGCGCATGCTGTGATATAATATAAAAGTCGTCAAGGGGGTGCGTTTATGAGGTTATTCATTGCCATTGAGGTCTCGAACGAGATGCGTTCGGAGCTTAATTCCATTTTGAAGGCGGCGCGGGAGCGCTCCTGCGGGGGCAGGTTCGTGCCCGCCGAAAACTTCCATATCACGCTGCACTTCATCGGCGAATCCGACGACCTGAGCGGCGCCGTTTCCGCCATGCGCGAGGCGTGCCGCGGCATAAGGCCCTTCACGCTCCGGCTCGGAAGCTACGGATATTTCGAAAAGAACGAGCGGTGCCTGAAGACCGCTCTCGTGAACGTCACGGGCGATCTGGATGAGCTTAACGTGCTCCATGAAACGCTTGAATCCGCCTTGGCTGACAACGGTTTTTCACGCGAGTACAAGCGCTTCAAGCCCCATATAACTCTTGGGCGGAACGTCGAGCAGGACGAGCTCGTGACCGAGGAGCTCAAAACCGTTCCGCTTTCCGGCTCGGTCACTGTCACGGGAATAACGCTCTTTGAAAGCACGAGGGTGAAGGGCAAAATGGTCTACACCCCCCTGCACAGGGAAAAATTCTGATCCCGACCCATCATTCAGCGAGGTAAATATGAGATCGAAGACCGCCATGCTTTCGCTGTCCCACGCCGCGGTGGATCTTGCCTGCGCTGCGCTCGTTTTCGGCAGGCTTCTGACTGGCGAGGTGTGGCTGAACGTCGTCCTTTACAACGCCTTCGCGTTCCTGATGCAGCTTCCCATGGGCGTCATCGCGGACAGGCTCAACCGCAATATGCTGTTCGCCGCGGCCGGCTGCGCTCTCGTTGCGCTGGCATACCCGCTTGCGGGCGTCCCGCCCCTCGCCGCCGTTATTGCCGGCATTGGCAACGGCGCTTTCCACGTGGGCGGCGGCATAGAGGTGCTGAACGGCTCGGGCGGCAAGGCCGGAGCGCTCGGCGTATTCGTCTCCCCCGGCGCGATCGGCCTCTATATAGGAACCTTCTTTGCCGAAAAGCTATGGGAAACGCCCTGGCTCGTGCCCGCCGCGATGGTCCTTATAGGCCTCCTGCTCGCGCTCGTCTCCTTCAAAAAGAGCCGCTTCGTCTCCGAAAACGCGGAGTTCGAGCCGGAGCTTGAGAGGGACGGCGCGCTCCCTCTTGCCTCGCTCTTCCTCGTCGTGGTGCTTCGTGCGTTCATGGGGACCACCGACGCATTTTCCGCAAAAAGCGCTCTTTACGCGCTCCCGGCTTTCGCCGCGGGGCTCATACCCGTTCTCTGCCTGGCCTTAGGCAAGGCGGCGGGCGGCTTTGTTTCGGACGCCATCGGCATAAAGCGCACCTCCGCAGTCTCGCTCGGGCTCTGCGCGGCGCTTCTCCTGCTGCCCGGCCCCGCTTTCACGCTCGCGGCGCTCTTCCTGTTCAATATGACCATGCCCATAACGCTCTTCGCCTCCGCAAGGCTGCTGAAAGGCGCGAAAGGAACGGCTTTCGGCCTGCTGACGGCGGCGCTGTTTTTGGGCAGCGTGCCCGCGTTCCTCGGAATAAGGCTGAGCCTTCCCGCGTGGCTGAGCGCGGCGCTGGCCGGATGGTCGCTCGCGCTGCTGCTTCTGGGGCTTAAAAAGGAGCGCGGATGAAGCTCCTGCTTTTGATGCTCATCTGCCTTGCGCTCACCGAGGCTGTTGAGCTGCCCGTGCTTTACCTGCTGGGCTTCCGCAGGCGGGAGCTCATAATAGCCGCTCTTGCAAACGTCGTGACCAATCCGCCCGTCGTGCTCATACGCTTCGTGCTCCTGAGCTTAACAAGCCTGCCCGAGTGGTCGGTCGTGCTGCCGCTGGAGATCTCCGCGGTGCTCGTCGAGGCCCTCATATACCGCCGCGCCGCCGGAAGAAAGCGCGCGCTCCCGGAATCCTTTATCGCAAACGCCCTTTCCTATTCGTTGGGGCTTGTAATATCAATTTTGATTTAGGAGGTAATTCTTATGCTGAAGCTGTTGGACGTCGCTTCCCCGTTCGTTCAGGTCGCGTTCTATGCCGTGCCTATCATCGTGATAGTCATTCTCGTGGCGCTTGCCGTCTGGGGCGCGCTGGCGCTCATCAAGAACCAGAAGAAAAAGAAAGCGCTTGAGGATTATTTTTCAAGCAAGGAAAAAAACAAGGATTGACCGCCAATAAAAAGCCCTTGGGCCAAGGGTGCATTCACTTAAGGAGATGCAGGTTTTCGGCCGATAAGACCAACAGAAAAACAACAGATCCGGGGATAAAACGATCCTCGGATCTGTTTTCATTTTGACGGCTG
>CAMZFO010000109.1 GCA_947306125.1 uncultured Clostridia bacterium
GGCTCGAGGTTTTGTCCGAGCACCCTGCCTTCGCCCCCGCGAAGCGGGTGGAGAAATAATGTATGTAACTGATAACTGATAACTGATAACTGACAGTTGAGAAGGTTGCAGCGGCCGACCAAAAGGCTTCTCCCCGCCGGCGGAGAAGCCGGGGCTCGCGCGCCATTTCCGCTTGAATGCACTTAAATGGCTCGAGGTTTTGTCCGAGCACCCTGCCTTCGCCCCCGCGAAGCGGGTGGAGAAGGTGGCATTTCGACCATCGGGAGAAATGACGGATGAGGGGGGCGAATCTGTCAGCCCGCCCCGGAAAGCCGGTCGCACCAGCGTTTGGCCTTCCCCCCTGCGCCGTATTTCCGTCAAAGCCGTATCCGAAGGAGCTGCTTCAAATGAAAGTCCTTAAAGCCGCGATCGACTCCCTCCGCGCCTCTATCCCCGCGCTTTCCGGCGGGGTCTTCGCTTTGGAGGAATACGTTTTGCTGCCCCATTACGGCGGGAACGTGATGCTTAGGTTCGGGCTGATGCGCGAGAGCGTGACGGCGAAGGAGCTGGACGCGCTCGAGCGGGAGCTTTACAGCCTGCTGCCGGAGGGGTTCTTCGCCGATTTCATGGGCTCCGTCTACCGCCGCGCGGGCGTGAGCTATGAGGGGCTCGAGGAAAAGCTCGTCAGGTGCGCGGAAAGCTACCGGGACGAGCCCATACCCGTCTCGCCCTTTTTTGACGAGGTGGACGCGGAGGCAAAGCGCCTCCTTCGGCTCTTCGGGCTTCCCGAGGATACGCCCGTTTGGGAGATACAGCCGGACGAGGAGGAGACCGCTCTGCTGATACTGGGCGATGAGAACGCGAAGATAAAGGAAGTGCAGGCGGACGGGATGAAATATGAGGTCATCTCCGTGCGCAAGGCCCCCTGCGAGGGGCTTATGCGCGCCGCCGTATACGCCCGTGAAAGAGGCGTTTCGCTGATGCGGGCTGTGTGCAATGCTATTCAGGAGGAATCATTATGAAAGAAGCAAACGGAAGGGACAAAAAGAACGGAAAAAAGAAAGTGATTTGGATCGTGCTTGCGGTCATACTCGCCGTACTGCTCATTCCCATCCCCATGCGATTGAAGGACGGAGGCACGCTTGAGCTGAGAGCCATACTGTATGAAGCGGGCTTCTTGAATCAGCTTGCCGAAGACCCCGAAACGAGGGAGCCCGCTGTCAGGAAGGGCTTTTACCTTGACGTGCTGGGCCATTCCGTGATCGACAACACTTACCTTGTCGCGCCGCAAAAATAACATATATTCTTTTGTCCCGCTTTTTTCCTTGACAATACTTGGAAAAAGTGGGATAATGTTTTTTGGCCCGCAGGAAGCCTGTGGGCGAATATTGTTTTTTATTGGAGTATGGCTTTATATGGAAAAGATCGTCATCGCGCTGGGCGGCAACGCTCTGCAGGAGGCGGGAAAGCCCGCAACCGCCGAGAATCAGCTTGAGGTCGTTGAGAAGACCTCGGAGTACATCGCCGACATTATCGAGCAGGGCTACACCGTGGCATTGGCGCACGGCAACGGCCCGCAGGTCGGGCGCATAGTGCTTCAGAACGAAACTGCGGCGAACGTCACCCCCGCCCTTCCCTTCGACGTGTGCGGCGCCATGAGCCAGGGCTATATCGGTTATCATATGCAGCAGGGGCTTGAAAAGGTGCTTCGCCGCAGGGGGAACAACACCCGCGTGGCCACCATCGTCACCCAGGTCGTTGTAGACCGCGAGGACGAGAAGTTCAAGAATCCCTCCAAGCCCATCGGCCCCTTCTATACCGAAGAGGAGGCGAAGGCTCTGGAGGCCGAGCGCGGCTACGTCATGAAGGAGGACGCCGGCCGAGGCTGGAGGCGCGTCGTAGCCTCCCCCATGCCCGTTGAGATAGTCGAGCTGGACGCCGTCAAGTGCCTCATGGCGGGCGGCTTCGTGCCCATCACCGTGGGCGGCGGCGGCATCCCCGTATATAAAGATGAGAACGGCAACTATATCGGCACCGCGGCCGTTATCGACAAGGACCTCGCCTCCGAGCGCCTTGCCGAGGATATCGACGCCGACGCGCTCGTTATACTCACCGCCGTCGAGAAGGTCTCCGTCAACTATAAGAAGCCCGACCAGAAGGATCTGGACGTGCTCTCCCTCGAGGACGCCGAGCGCTATATCGCCGAGGGGCACTTCGCTCCCGGCTCCATGCTGCCCAAGGTGCAGGCGGCTATGAAGTTCGTCGCCTCCAAGCCCGGAAGGCGCGCCATCATCACCAGCCTCGATAAGGCCGTGGAGGCCTTGAAGGGGCAGGCGGGCACCACAGTTAAATGATTATAGGGGAGCGGGCTTTACAGCCTGCTCCCTCATAAATAATTCAAATCAGAAAGGAACAGCAACACTATGGAAAACAAGTTTGCAAGATTTCTCCGCAACACCGGGCCCGCAAGGTTCTTTGTCCCCTTGGGTCTCATACTGATCATCTTCGGCGCGATACTCCTCGGCATGAACTCGGGCAACCTCGAAAAGACGGTCGGCAGGATCACCTCCGTGACCGAGGGCCTCTTCGACGAGGAAAACGATCAGCAGCAGTATGACATTGACTTTGCTTACACCGTGGACGGCAAGGAATACACCGGCCACTGGGACGGCATGGCCAAGAATTACAAGGTCGGCGATGAGATCGACGTCTATTACGACGCGGAAGATCCCGCCAAGGTCACCAACACCAGGTCCAACCTCATCGGTATCATCATGATCGCCCTCGGCGCACTGGCCGCCGCCTTCGGCATTTTCAAGACCGTCAAGGCCTTCCGGAAGAGCAAGGAGCTCGACGCCGCCACTCCCGGCAAGGGCGCTCCCGCCATCGACTTCGACGCTTACAAGTATTCCGGGAACGTCACCGAATACTATTTCCGCTGGGACGGCGTCTCCCTGAAGCCCGGCTACCTCATCGAGGACGCGGACAGGAACGTGCTCTTCGAGGGCAAGATGCTCAAGAACGCCCTCGTCGGCGCGCGCACATTCCAGTTTACCGATCATACCACCGGCATGGTCAAGGAGCATGACGTGGGCCACACCAACACCCAGACCTGGAACGACGAGATGTTCTCGGCAAAGTCCTGGTTCAAGTTCGACGGCGAGAATATCTGGGATCTTATCCACGGCCGCGGCGTGCGCCTCATCACCGATCTCCGCAGCAAGTTCCCCAATATAACCTATAACGCCGCCAAGGACGGCGCCGCCTTTGCAAGGATCGAGAGCACCGGTCAGTACGTTCACGAGGACGACGCCGCCCAGCACAAGCTCAACATCCCCAACGGCATGTTCTACCGCATCTGGACCGACTCCAAGGATATGGAGACGCTGTTCCTCACCGCTTTCGCTCTTGCCGAGACCAACCAGACGGTAGTCGAATAAATATCTTTAATCCTGTGCCGCGCCAAAAGGCGGATGCTTCTTAGGGAGCATTCGCCTTAAGCGAGCAAAGCGAGCGTCGCCGACGTGGCCGAAAAATAATCATTTTTCGTGTCGAGTCGGCGTACGCGGCGCGATAGCCGCGGAACGCGATCGTAAAAGCCGGAGGAACCGCTCCTGCGAGACATATCCGCAGTAATTCAACAAATAAAGCATGGTAAAGGGATACCATGCTTTTTTTGTCAGGCAATATCACCGAATAAAGAGCAATAGCTTGTATCCTTAATCCATGCCAGACAAACATGCGGCATTTTTATATGCAGATTGTTGATTATTTTCCGCGAAGTGCTATAATGTAAGCATGGATAACCGCTATACAACATTCGGCATATCGAGAAGGAATCCCGGCTGCTGGCTGGGTGCGGCGCTGATGCTGCTTGCCGCCGCCTGCCGCATAGTCTATTACGCCATGGGAGGGCTGCAGGGCCGCTCCATAGGCGGGTGGGTGTTCTTCCTCGTCGTGCTGCCCGCCGTCGCCTGCCTCGCCTTCGCGGCGGAGCTCATTGGCCACGGACGGGACCGTCTCTATAAAACGGGGCTCCCCGTTTTTCTGGGCGCGGCATTTTTCATCGCGCGGGTGATCTCTCTGTACCGTGAGGAGGGTACGGAAGTCAACGCCGTCTGGCACGTGATAGTCTGCATCGCGCTGTATCTTGCCGCGTTCGTGATCTGGGATCTGACCGTGAACGGCATGAGGATACCTGTAAAGCTGCCGGCGATACTCGTTTTCGCCCTGCCGCTTATTTACCACCTTGCCGTCATGGATATCCCCGCGTGGATAAGGGGCGAAAAGCCCTTCTTCGAGTGGCTGCCGGAGACATCCGTGCTGCTCATTATGGCGGGGCTTCTCGTCTGCGCCGTTTCCATGATAAAATACATGAGCGAGGATTTCCGCCCCCGCCGCGGCGACAGGCCCGACGGAAGGCTCGTGCGCTCGCTCGATCCCTTAAACGGCGTGGCGATATACATAATGCCCAACCGCAACGGCGCGGCGACCTATTTCCGCGACACCATCGACTGCGCCAAGGCGGAGGATTTCATCCGCCGCAAGCGCGAGGAGGGCCTGACGGGCTTCGGCATGCTGCACCTGATCGCGGCGGCTTACGTGCGCGTCATTGCAAAGCACCCCGCCTGCAACCGCTTCATAAGCGGGCAGAAGATATTCACCCGCGACGGGGAGATAGAGCTTGCCATGGCAGTCAAAAAGGAGATGACCGCCGAGGCGCCGGAGACCATAATAAAGGTCTATTTCGACCCGGAGGACACCGCCGAGGACGTCTACCGCAAGTATAACGAGCAGATAGCCGACGCCAAGAACACGCCCCTGGATTCCGGCTTCGACAATCTCGCCGGGCTCATAAACGCCGTGCCCGGAGTGCTCAAGAAATTCCTCGTCTGGTTCCTCAAGACGCTCGATTATTTCGGCCTGCTGCCCAAGTGGCTCATGCGCCTCTCCCCCTTCCACGGGAGCGTTTTCGTGACCGCGCTGGGCTCTCTTGGCATACCGCCCGTTTTCCATCACCTCTATGACTTCGGCAACATCCCCGCCTTCATCGCCTTCGGCTCCCGCCGCACCGCGACCGAGACGGGCGACGACGGCGCGCCGGTGAAGCGCAAATACATGGATTTCACCATCGTCACCGACGAGCGCATCTGCGACGGCTTCTATTACGCCTCCGCGTTCAAGAGCTTCCGCCGCTTCCTCAACAACCCCGAAAAGCTGGACGTTCCGCCCGAAAAGGTGGAAAAGGACGTATTCTGAGCGGGAAGGAGGCCCTAAATGAGAGCAAAGGATCCGACTCTCGACGCCTCGGGCTTCGTCGTGCTTGCGGACGTGCTTCCGCAGGTCGTGCAGGAGATCCGCTATCACTCCACCTTCAATTTCGTGGGGGAGCGCATAGACGGCTATGAGCAGCCCGTCGCCCTCATCACGAGGGAGGCGGCGCGGGCGCTGCGCGGAGCGGTGAACGAGCTGAACGTGAAGGGATACCGCTTGAAGATATTCGACGCCTACCGCCCCGTTTCTGCCGTGAGGCACTTCATCTACTGGGGGATCGAGGACACCGATATCCGCATGAAGCCCTACTTTTACCCGGACGTGGAAAAGCAGGAGCTCTTCTCGCGCGGGTATATCGCCAAGCGCTCCAGCCATTCCCGCGGGAGCACCGTGGACCTCACCCTTCTCGATATGAGCACGGGCAAGGAGGTCGATATGGGCAGCCCCTTCGATTTCTTCGGCGAGCGCTCGCACCCCGATTACCGCGGCGTCACGGAGGAGCAGTATAAAAACCGCATGCTGCTGCAGAGCGTGATGAGGCGGAACGGCTTCGACCCCATCGACTGCGAATGGTGGCATTTCACCCTGCGCGACGAGCCCTATCCCGATACCTACTTCGCCTTCCCCGTCTCCGCCGACGCGGTGCGGGGGCTGTGAGGACAAGCAAAAACCACCGTGCGCACGGTGGTTTTTTGCACGAAATGCACGAGGTATATAGTAAAAAATTCTATAAATAGATTTATAAATTTACCCCTTGACATACACGCCCGCTTGGTATATAATCTATTCAGGAAGAAAAACTATAAAAAGGATGTGTAAG
>CAMZFO010000110.1 GCA_947306125.1 uncultured Clostridia bacterium
ATCGGCTGAAAACCTGCATCTCCTTAAGTGAATGCACCCTTCCCGGGCTTTTTTAATTCGTTTACCTTCTCTTCCACGCGCTCCTCGAGAAGAGCACCAGTATCGGGAATATCTCGAGCCTTCCCGCGAGCATATCGAATATGAGCACTATCTTGGAAAACGCGCTGTACCCGGAATAGTTGAGCGTCGGGCCGATCCCCTCAAGACCGGGGCCCATGTTGTTGAAGCAGGAGACGACGGCGGTGATATTGGTGGTCGTCGAGAAGCCGTCGACCGATATCATCAGGAAGCTTATGAGCAGTATCATGACGTAGGCGCAGAGGTAAGCGTTGGTGTTCCTCAATACCGTCTCGTCCACCACCGTGCCGTTCATGCGGATGGCCTGCACCTTATTGGGGTAGAGCACCTGACGCACGTTGCGGCGCAGAATTTTGAGAATGAGCAGCGTCCTTCCGACCTTGAAGCCGCCGCCCGTGGAGCCCGCGCTCGCGCCGATGAACATGAGCGAGAAGAGCAGCGCCTTGGAGAATGCGGGCCACAGATCGAAGTCCGTGGTGGAGAAGCCGGTGGAGGAGAGCAGACTGCCTACCTGGAAGGCGGAGTGGCGGAGCGTCTCGCCGAAGGTCGGATAGAAATCCACTAAGAGCAGGTTCACCGTTATCGCCGCGATGCTGAAGAAGGCGATGCTCAGATACCAGCGAAGCTCCTCGTCCTTCAGGACGTTCTTTATCTTGCCGCGGAAGAGCAGATAGTAGCAGGAGAAATTCACGCCGAACAGGAACATGAACACGGTACAGACGACCTGGATATAGGGCGAATAGCCGCCGATGCTCGAGTTCAGCACGCCGAATCCGCCGGTGCCGGCCGTGCCGATGGCGATACATACCGCGTCGAATACGGGCATTTTGCCTATCACGAGGAATATGAAATCCAGCACCGTGAGCAGTATGTAGAGCCCGTAAAGAATGGTCGCGGTCTGCTTCATGCGCGGCACGAGCTTGCCGACGTCGGGACCGGGGCTTTCGGCGCGCAGCAGATGCATAGTAAAGCCGTCGTTCCTGCCGCTGATCGGGACCAGCGCAAGCAGGAACACCAGCACGCCCATACCGCCCAGCCAGTGGCTCGTGCTTCGCCAGAGCAGCATTCCCTTTGAAAGCGCCTCAACGTCGTTCAAAATGGAAGCGCCGGTGGTCGAGAAGCCGGAGGCGATCTCGAATACGGAGTCGATATAGTTGGGGATCTCGCCGGAGATGGTGAAGGGCAGGGCTCCGAAAAGGCTCATGATGAGCCAAGAGAAGCCCACGCAGATGAGGCCGTCCCTCGAATAGAAGCCCTTGGGCGCCTTCCTCGAGAGCAGCCAGAGCATACAGGCGGCGGTGAGTATGATCCCGATTGTGATAAGGAAGGCATAGGCGGACCCGCTCTGCCCTCCGATGGCGCAAAGGAGCATCCCCGGAAGCATGAATACCGCTTCGACGATGAGTATGTATGAGATTATGCGCCCGATCATGCGAAAGTTCATAGGTCCCCCGTCAGAATCATTCGAATATGTCGTTCAGTTTGGTTATAGCCCTGTCCGTGTCGGATACGATTATGACCGTGTCACCGGGATAGAAGCAGGAGTCGCCGTTGGGGATCTCGACCCTTGCAAGGTGCAGTATGCAGGCGACGAGCACGTTCTTCTTGAGCCTGAGCTTCTTCAGGGCGACGCCGCAGTTCATGGTGTCCTTGGTCACGTGGAATTCCGTGGCCTCCGCCTTGCCGTCCGCTATGCGGTGCACCGCGATGGAAGCGCCGGTCTGGTTCTTCATGCCGCGCACGTAGCCGACGATCGTGTTGGAGCACAGGTCCTTGGGGCATATGACGCTCCCCAAGGAGAGATTGTCGAGTATGGCGGAGCTTTCGGTCCTGCTCAGCTTGGTGATTATCTGCTCGACCCCGCAGCTCTTGACGTAGAGCGAAATTATCATATTGAGCTCGTCAAGACCCGTCATGGAAACTATCGCGTCGCGTTCGGAAAGCCGCTCGCCCTCCCAGAGGGTCAGGTCGGAAGCGTCGGCGTTCACGACGCTCGCATGGGGGAGCAGCTCCGCAAGCGTCTGGCACTTGTTGGCGTCCTTTTCGATTATCTGGACCTCGGAATAACCCTTCTCGAGCATCTGCGCGAGGTAATAGGTGATACTGCCGCCGCCGCAGATTATGACGCGCTTGACGCGGTGCGTGATAATGCCCAGATTCTTGAGCAGCAGCGCGAGCTCGTTGGTGGTAGCGGTGACGAAGAGCCTGTCGCCCTCCTTCAGCACGAAATCGCCCTTGGGCATTATGGCCTCGCCGTTGCGGAGAACGGTGCAAACGAGAGCCTTGCAGGAGGTCACGGAGCCCATCTGCGAAAGCGTCACGTTATTGATCGGGCTGTCCGCTGTGACCCTGAGCTCGACTATCTCCACCCGGCCGTGCGCGAATTTTTCACGCTTAAGGAACCCCGGGTATTTGAGCAGACGCTCGATCTCCTGCGCCGCCTGCTTTTCGGGATTGACGAGCAGCGAAAGGCCCAGAGAATCCCTCATCATAACTATCTGCTCGCTGTATTCGGGATTCCTTATCCTTGCAATGGTATGTATGTCCTTATTGAGCTTGTGCGCGGTAAGACAGCAGAGGAGATTGACCTCGTCTGCGTTGGTGGCGGCAATGAGCAGATCGGCGGATTCGGCCCCCGCCTGCTTGAGTACCTCCATCGCGGCGCAGTTGCCGTGAACGCACATGATGTCGTAAAGCCCCTGACCGTATTCCAGCTTCTGCTTTCTGGAATCGATTATCGTAAGGTCGTAGCCCTCGGCGGAAAGCTGCCTTGTCAGCGCCGAGCCGACCTTGCCGTATCCGGCAATGATGATCTTCATATGGGTAGACCTCAAATATAAAAATTTCTACAAATACATTATACCACATGACGCGCAAAACGCAAGAAAAAAGAGGGAGGATCGTCCTTCTGAGGACGCCCCCCTCCCGTATTCGTTTGTCAGTCCTCACGATCGGGCTCGCACCCGTTCGGATCGTATTCGAGTATATCTCCCGGCTGGCAGTCCAGCGTGCGGCAGATGGCCTCGAGAGTGGAGAACCTTATGGCGCTTATCTTGCCCGTTTTCATCTTGGAAAGGTTCACGTTGGAGACTCCGACCCTGTCGGAAAGCTCCTTAAGGCTCATCTTCCTGTCGGCCATTACGCGGTCGAGCCGCAGAATTATCCTGCCCATAGGCGCCTCACAGGGTCTCGTCCGATTCGCGCTGCAGAGCCTCGCCGCTGCGGAAAACGTAGGAGAGGAAGAAGAGTATGTGCGCGGTGACGAATATGAACCAGATGTGCACGGCGGAAGACGCGGAGACGTTCACGGAGCCGACAATGGGGCTCGATATGATCTCCTCAAGACGGTAAGCCTTGACGGTGAAGAGCTCGGAGGCGATCCTGCCGATCTCGACGAGCGCGCCGCCGAAGAGTACGGTGAAGCCGAGCTTGCGGATCTTCCCGGAGATTCCCTCGGCAAAGGGCTTGCCCTGCTTCATGGGCACGAGTATCTCCCTCAGCACGCGTATGCAGTACCAGCCGGCGGCAAGCGCGACTATCGCGGAGACCATGGTCATAATGACGCAGAACTTCAGCTTGCCGTTATCAAGGTATCCCGAGGCGTCGCCCAGAAGCTTCAGCTGAACGTAGCCGAGGTCGAGGCGGGAGGCGTCCGCGACCATCTTTTCGCCGAATATTGCGACGAGGGGGATGAATACAGCGCAAAGTATGATACCCGCAATGAGGAAGCCCTGAACGATCTTCAATATCCTGTCGATCATGGCCGAGGTGTTTTTGATCCTGCTGTTTTCCATTTGTATCAGCTCCTTATCGTTAATTAATTATCGCTTATCGATAACCTACGACGTCATTATAACCGCCGCGTTAACGATTGTCAAGCATAAATTAACGATAAACATAAATATATTATCGTAAGCCGAAAAGAGCGGCTGACGCCTCCGCAAATACAAAAGACCGCCCTTGGGCGCATTCACTTAAAGATACACAGCCTCAAAAGGTATCTTTTTGCGCCGGGCTTCGTCAAAAATGCTCGAAAGACTCTCCGAGTATTCCTGCGCTTTTTTCCTTGCCGGGCACAAAAATCTCCTCTTTTGAGACGCTTCGCGGTTTTCAGCCGCCGGTATAAAGATGAAACCGAGGATGTATGCCATCCCCGGTTTTCTTTTTACCGATTAAGCTGTTTAGGCTGAAAACCTATGTTTCCTTATGCGGATGCACCCTTTGGGCGGCCTTAAGCTTATAATGTTATAGCTGATCACAGCAGCCCGAGCCAGCTGGTTATCAGAGCCTCGGCGTTTTCCTCGCTGCCGGGATCGGCGAAAACCATCAACTGATACACGATCGGTCCGTCGGGGACCATAACGACGTATACCCCTGGCTCGCCGTTGGAGGCTTGTTCAGGCGTTATATCGATAAACTGTACGCCGCGGGCTCCGCTTTTTGCGGTCACGGAGCTGGCTTCCCAGTGATCTGCGTAGTAATAGCCGCACAGATCATCTTCGCTGTAAGCGCTGCTGTATATCTGCTCGCTTATAATAACGCCCCATACTCCGCTGTCGGGATTCGCGTAGGGGGTGTCGATCATCGCATAGCTGATCTTCCCGTCGGTCTTGCCGGCGTTTACGGAGGTATATGCACTCGGGTCTTCTTCAAGTCCAAGCGCCTCGAAGCTCTTTATTCCCTCGATACCTACGAAATCGATCGCCTCACTGCGGGATTCGAACCACCTGCCGTCAAAGGATTCTCCCGGAACGTATTCGCCGCCCACGTATTTGTGCGGTATATTTGCCTCGGGATCGTCGATCGTGGCCTCCAGCTCGTCGGAGAAATCGTCGGGATCGACCCTTCCGGTTAGATTGTGAGCGAATATATACAGCTCCGTTTCTCTGCCGTCCGGGTACTGTACCTTCTTCGTGCTCAGATCGATCCAGCCGAGCGCCGATCCTATGCCGAATACGGTGCCGCAAGCCATCAGCGCAGCAAGGCACAGCGCCAGCGCGGTGAGCGCCTTGCGTCCGCGGAACAAGCCGCCAACCCCTTTACGGGTGTGCTCGGATGCGAGCTTCGACTCGTCAAAAGAGGAGATCGCTTCGAAAACGTCCCTTTCGTTCATACTTTAACACCTTCCTTTTCAAGTCTTTTTTTGAGTTTTTTTCTTGCCCTTGAAAGCTTCATCTTGATGCGGCTCTCGCCCATTCCGAAACCGTCTGCGATCTCCTTAACGGAGAGGCACTCCTTATAGCGGGCGATGAATACTCGTGCGTCCTCGTCCGGCAGCGAGCAGATGAAATCGCCGATCACCGCTCGAAGGAGTATGCCCATATCGACGTCCTCGGCGTTTGCAGGCAGACATTCCGCAAGCTCGTCGAGTATGAGCGGCTTGCTTCCGCCGCCCCGCTTCTGCGCAGACTCGCGATCGTATATATCGAGCGCGGTGGTGCGCGTGAGCTTTTTCAGATAGTTGGGCAGACTTGGAGGCGAGGGCGGGATACCGTTCCATGCCTTGAGCATGACGTCATTCACGCATTCCTCGGCGTCCTCCGGGCTCCCGAGCATTTCAAAAGCGATGCTGAAAAGCAGACCGCGGTATTTTGCGTAGGTCTCGGCAGGCGCCTGTTCCGATCGCTCCGCATACAGCTTCAAGATGTCTTCATCCTTCATTTTGCTTCCTCCGGACTGTTTTCAGCTTTCATCCTCTAATACGGTTTTTGCGGGCGCGGGGTCACAGCGTGGGCAGGTGAATAAAAGCAGCTTCGAATAAGTCGTGCGCGCCGAGAAAAAGGCCCGGCATTTGGGCGCATTCACTTAAAGATACACAGCCTCAAAAGGTATCTTTTTGCGC
>CAMZFO010000111.1 GCA_947306125.1 uncultured Clostridia bacterium
GGCAGCGCCCGACGAGACGGAAGGGTTGTTCCCCTGTGCTGCGGAATTCCGCCGGAGAGGTGGCTCGGCGGGCAGCGCCCGACGAGCCGAAAGGGTTGTTTGCCTTCCGCAGCCTTATTCAGCCGCAGGTATCAGCCCCAGCCTTTTCAGCGCGTCGGCCAATATCTGCGGGTGGTCGCCGGCAAAGCCGGGGGTGGGGATGAACGCGGCCTTCCCGCGCTCGAAGCGGTAGGGGACGGCGAGCCGCTCGCCCGTTTCATCGCGGGAGAGCTCTATTACGGAGGCTGCCGGATCGACGGATATCCTGAAGAGCGCGGCGTCCTCCGCGTCGTCTGCGCCCACGGGCTCCTGCCCCTCGGGCAGCTCCATTATGAACGCGAGGGTGATTATGCGCCCGCGCGGGTCGCGCCCGGGCCTGCCGTAAGCGCCGAGCTGTACGGGACGGACGCAGGTCAGCCCCGTTTCCTCGAAGAGCTCGCGGCGGGCGCCCTCCTCCAGATCCTCGTCCATTTCGAGGAAGCCTCCGGGGAAGGCCCTTTCGCCTATGAAGGGATGGTTGCGGCGGCGTATCAGCAGCACGCACCGCTCGCCGCCCCTTCGGGCAAGCACGATATTATCGACCGTCACGCTCGGGCGGTCGTATTTTTTCATATCATACGCGGCGAGGAACTCCGCAAGGGTCTGCCCCGCCTCGTTCCTCGGTTCAAATACATATTCATTCATAGATCGGTGTATTGAGGAGCCTTCTGAATATGGGCTCGCAAACGATGGGATCGCCGCTCGTGAAGAAGCTCACTCTGCCCGCCTCCGGGCTTCCCGGCGCGGCGCAGAGGCCGTTTTTCAAGATCACCCTCTTGAGCTGGCGTGCGGTGCCGGCGTTGCCGTCGTAGAGGCGGCAGCGGCCCGTAAGATTCTGCTCCGCCCAGCTTTTGATCGCGGGAGCGGCAAAGGGGAAATGGGTGCAGCCCAGAACGATACCGTCGAACAGGCGCCCCTTAAGGCTCCCGAGGCGCATATCGAGCACGGGGAATACCGCCTCGCAGCCGGTCTCGCCCCGCTCGATGAGCTCCACGAGCCCCGGACAGCCGACGTTCACCACCCTCGCGGGGTCGGGCATACGCTGCTGCAGGGCGCGGTACCTGGCGAGCTTCGTGGTCGCGGCGGTGGCGAGCATGAGCACCTGCCCCTCCCCCGGCGCTTCGCACGCAGGCTTTATGGCGGGCTCGACGGAGACCACGGGCACGTCCAGCTTGCGGCGCAGGGCGTTTATCGAGGCGGAGGTCGCCGTGTTGCAGGCGACTACGAGCGCCTTTACGCCGTGCCCCAGCAAAAACTCCGCGGCGTGCTCCGAAAGCCGCAGTATCTCCTCCTCCGGGCGGTCGCCGTAGGGGGCGTTTTTATTGTCGCCGTAGTAAATGAAGCTTTCGCCGGGCAGCTCCGCGAGTATGTTCCGCAGAGTGCTCGCGCCGCCGAAGCCGCTGTCGAAAACGCCTATCGGCCGGTCGTCGTATTCGGTTTTGACCGGGTTGTCATTCATGCGCGTGATGATGCTCCATGGGGTCGCCGCCCCGTCGGTCGGTATATGCGTTCAGCCTGTCGAGGAATATCGCGGCGGCAAGCATATCCGCCGCCCCTCCGCAGTTGATGTTGCGCCCGATGAGCTCGCGGTCGAATACGACCGCCTCGGGCAGACGCTTCGGGAGGGGCAAAGCCATTATCTCCCCCGCCCTCCTGCGGACGAACTCCGCGCCCTCCGCGCCTCCGCGCTTGTAGGCGTTGGTATCGTAAAGCTCCGCCATCACGCCCAGAAGCGCCAGAGCATAACAGTCGTTGTCGTCAAGGCCCATCAGCCTGTAGCCCAGCACCCGGCGGTAGGCGTTCACGGCCGCGGGGAAGCCCGCCCTTGCCTGCGCGTCGGCGCCGAAGAGCGCTTCGCCCGCCTCCGACTCATAACGCTCGCGCATTTCGGCTCCGTTCGTGCCCCTGCCGGGGTCGGGACGGCCGGAGGCCATGCGCTTTACTTCCTCTATTATATCGAGCGCGGCGTGCGGCTTATCCTCCATAACGAGCTTCGCGTAAGCGGAGACCATGAGCCCGAGGCAGAATATGGCGCCCTTGTGGGTGTTCACGCCGCCTGTCGCCTCCTTCATCTTCGCTTCGGCCTCCACGCCGAGTATGGTGAGCTTCGTCATTAGGCTCGCGCCGTGATCGAGCATGCAGCCCTCGTGAAAGGGGCAGTCGGCGCAGTTGACGCTTTCGTCGACCTGGCAGCCCTCGCCGTGCCCGCTCGCGGGAGCGGAGGTATCGGCGGCGGTATAGGCCATGGAATAGTAATAAGGCGCGAGCGTTTCCGCGCTCAGCCTGAACAGCTCGGGGGTCATATCGGAGTTCGCGCCGTTGTTCACGGAATCCACGAGCCCGGGCTTGGGGGTGGTCTCCACCTCGTCAATGAGCGCGCGGCAGGCGGCGACGGACGCGGAATAGGCGACCGCCTCGCGCAGGAGCGCGTTCGTGCTCTCGCCCAGCTCCCCGAGGGAGTGGCTGCGGCTCCTCGCGCACTCGGCGGCGGGCCTGCCGCAGACGAGGCATCTGCGCGCCTTCGCCCTTTCGAGCTTGACGCCCTTATTATCCAGCACGTCGATATCGAAGAGCCTGCCGAAGCCGAAGCCCTCCTCCAGCTTTACGGCGAGCGCCTTTATCATCCTCGCGGGGAGGCCGCGGACGGCAAAGAACGCCTCGCAGCCGGTGAAGTCTATAAAGTATTCCTCGTGCTCTGTCTGCGCGTTGAAATTAGCGAGCGTTTTTTTGAGCTCGTCGACGCCGGTATTGAAGCAGATCTCCACCGCGGAGGAGAATTTATAGGGCCCCGCGATGTTCATGGTGAAGCAGATCACGGGAAGGCCGTGCTTCCTGATAAGCTGCGCCTGCTTCGCCGCCCTCGCCTCGCGGCGGAGCGCCATATCCTCGACCGTGACCGGCCTTTTTTCTATTTCATTCGAATGATGGCTGTGGGAGCAGTTGTGTCCGCATGCCGCGCACAGCTTTTCGTCACATTTTATCTCGTCCATGAAGTACCTTTATTATTCAAACCACATTATGTTGACGGTAAGCTTTTCGGCGGGTTTTTCCTCGCAGGCGAATGTGAGAATACCGCTGCTCTGCTCTACCGAATAACTGCCGGAAGAATCGCTGTATTCAACGAACAGGTGAGAGGAAGGCGTAATGCCGTTAACGACCTTTATCACCTTGTTATCGATCCATTCGACCGGATCTATCGTAACGACCGCCTTGTGGAGCCCGTGCGCTTCGGGATCGATATTCGTGCCGTTCAGCACGCTCTTGACCTCGTCAACTATCTGCCTTGCGTTATAGTAACGAGCATAGTTCGCGATAGGCGAATCCATGAGCGTAGTAACATAGCGCTGTCCGTCGCTGTCCTCCCAGATGAGGCAATAAGCGCCAAGAACGTCGCTTGAACCTGTCTTGGCGGCGACGAATTCGGGTAAGATCTCCCTTACCTTCGCATCTGAAGTGCTTGTTACCGTCCAAGTCCTCGGATTTCGTCCGCTGACCGTGATCGTGTAAGACTCCTTGGCACATATGCTCATAATGAGCGGACAATTCTTGTTTATATAGTTGAACAGCTTGCACATATCCTCGGGAGAGGAACGCATACCGCCATGCGGAGAAATAAAGTTTGTGGTGCTGGTCATGCCGATCTCCTCCGCCCTTCTCTGCATTGCCGAGAAGAAAGTCGACCTTGCGGATTCGGGTGTGGACGCATTGGGGTTGATCTCATGCCCAACATATCTTCCCAAACAGTCCGCAGCTACGTTATCGGAATAAACGAGCATGATATTGAGCATGGATTCATAGGAAGCCATGTCGCCGTCCTTGACCTCAAGAGCTGTAGAATCTCCGTCATAGACTTTGTTGACGGTAATGTACTGAGAAAGGTCTCCGATATTCTCCACAACGAGCAACGCAGTCATCAGCTTTGTGGTCGAGAAGCAGTCAAATACCATGTTCTCGTTCTTGCCCGAAACATATGTGCCGTCGGAAGCGCGAACAGTCAGGTATGCTCCGGCGTTCGTTGCGGCGGAGTTGTCAATCGACGTCCTCCAGCAGTAGCCGTCCGACCAATAAAGACCCGTCGGCGTGACTGCGAAGCGCTTTTCGGATGCAGGGGGCAGAGTGTTGAAATCGCAGTAAACCACCGATTTAGCTGCGTCCGCGCCGCCTGTGCCGGACATCCTCGAGAAGCACTTGGTGGCAAGAGTGATATCGCCCCTTGTGAAAGCCCTGTTCCCCGCCTCGGTCCAGAGCTCATCCATCCTGCTTATCGTGGCGTTCTGATCGGAGGTGAAGGCCATGGCCTTTGCGAAGCAGTAGGAAGCGGGATCTATTTCCCAGTTATCAAGGGCCGCTTCGCCCGCGGAGAGCCATATGGAGGCTATCTGATCGAAGGAGCCCTCCCCGCAGAGATGGAACACCTTGCCCGCAGAATCGTAATCGCCCGCCTCGACGAAGCGCTTGCCGCTGCTCACGCGCACGGGATCAAGGAGCTTCAGGTAGCTCGACCCGTCGGAGATACAGGAGAAGCAGTTCTCCGCCTCTATCCTTTCATCGTTGGCGTAAGCCTTTACGCCGAGCTGATAATAGGCGGAATCGAGCTTTTCGAGCGTGGCGGAATTGGCGCCGCCCTTTAAGAAATAGGTGCGGGCCTGCGCAAGGTCGCCCTCCGCGAAGCTTTCCTCACCGGCGGCGATCCAGGAGTCCTTCGCGCGCTTTGCGGCGTCGCGGAAGCCCTCCATGCCCTCGAACTGCAGGGCGGCGGAAACGTAATCGCCCTTGTTCTGCAGCGCGGCGGCGGAGCGGTATTCGGCCATGGGCCTTATCCTCGCGGGATAGAGATAGAATATGAACACCCCGGCGGCTATTATGAGCACTATCCCGAGTATCAGCAGCAGCAAAGCGAGCTTCCTCATAGGAGTTCCTTTCCGTGTAAAAATTCTGCGGTGCTTGCAGGCACGAGTTCGTCAACCGCCCGCGGGTCCCGCCCGTCAAGCGCTTCACGAACGCGGCTTGCGCTGATCGAACCCAGCCGCTCTATCTCCCTGACCTCTATGCCGGAGGCCGGAAGGAGCCGCTTCATCAGCTCGTTATATTTCCTCGTTACGGCGCAAAAGGGCTCCGTCCCCACGAATCGCTTGGAAATATTGAGCGCGGGGGCGATCTTTTGGGCGAACAAGGTCAGGTCAAGGGCAGCGTTGACCGAATCGGCGTCAACGTCGTCCTTCATGAAATAGGTGGGGAAGGTGGCGAGGCTTATCATGTAATCCCCGCTGGGCAGCACGCAGACGTTCTCAATATCGCTCGTGCCCGCGTGCACCATCCAGAGCCGGTCGGCAAACGAGAAGCGGGACTTATCCTCGCTTACGACGAAAACGTAGAGGTGATCGACCTCGCCCGCGGCGGTCTCGATAAGATACCTGTGGCCCCTTGTAAACGGATTGCAGTTCATTACCGCCGCGCCGACCGTCCCCTCGAAGCGGGGCACGGTATCGAGCCAGCGGGCAAGCCCGTTCCTGCTGTTCTCCATGAAGCAGACTTCGTTCGTGGCGGCGACGGTATAGAAGCCCACGCCGCGGAAAAGCTGCTCGTTGCCGGCCTTGGTGAACAGGAAGAGCTTCGTCACGCCCCTGCGGTACGCCTCGGATACGAGCTCCGAAACGAGCGTGACCGCCGCCCCCTCGCCCTGCAGACGCGGGTCGACGGCGATGTATTTGAGGATATTCCCGCAGAGACAGCCGTTCCCCAGTATCTCGCCGTATTCCGAAACGAGCTGCACCGTATAGTCGGCGCCGCCCTCGTACCTTAAGCCCATGGCGTGAAGGAATTCTTCGGTTTTTTTGAGG
>CAMZFO010000112.1 GCA_947306125.1 uncultured Clostridia bacterium
TTTGAAAGGTATGAGCCGGGCGGCCTTGAGAGCGAAGCGATCAGCCCGCCCCGGGACCGGTTGCCAATGGCGATTTTGTCCATCCGGTGGATCCATCCTTCGGATACCCAAAAAGGAGTTGAACGGGCGGCAATCTGTTCCGCAGGAACAGGAGTCCGCCCCGGGCGGAGCAATGATATCCGTTTCCTGCGGCAACGGATGATATGTGCTCTGCACATGATATCCTCTTTGCGGATGATATACGCCGACGGCGTATTGTATTACCCCTCCCTCATCCGTCGCCTTCGGCGCCACCTTCTCCACCCGCTTCGCGGGGGCGAAGGCAGGGTGCTCGGGCAGAACCTCAAGCACTGAACTCCCCGCAAGGGGGAAGGCCGAACCGTCCCCGCTCAACCGCAGATATTATTTCCGCAAAATTCTATGCGGGGTTGAATTATCTCGTCTTCCGCGTTTTTTTACAAAAGCCGCCCGATGAGTTATCGTTTATCTGCCGACCGGGAAGCAGAATAAAAAAAGGAAGGCCCGAAAAAAGGGCCGAAAGGTGAACAAAAATGGATAATCTTAAAATAGGCAATGACAAAGTATGCCAAAATGCTGAAAAACCACCGTGCTCGCGGTGGTTTTTTCATGCGCCGGAATACCCGCCGCGGCTTTCAATGCCGGATAACGAACACCGCTCCCGCGAAGGCGGCCGCCGCAAGCAGCGCGAAGAACGCGAGAAGCGGCGTGCCGATATTCGACTGCATTCTTTGATACCCGTTGAAATCCTCAATGCTCATATAGGTTTTCTCCGCGCCGGAGACCGCGCAGGCCGTCTTATCGTTCCTGACGGCGAGGGTAAGGAAGGGCTCCTTTTCAAGCTCCTTCACGAACTCCCCCGAGTCCCTTCCGAGGCGGGCGGGCTTGTTGCTCCAATCCATCGTATACGTTTCATCTCCGGATATGAAGCGTATCCTGTCGCTTTCATGCCGTCCCAAGCCCTTCTCGAGCTCGATCGCAGGCTGCACGAGAGTCACCGTGCAGGTGTTTTCGGGAAGCGCCGCGCGGGCGGGATAATACGCGCTGTACCGCCAAAAGAAGAACAGGCCGCATTCGACGGCGAGGAAAATGACGGCGGCAAGCGCCAGCTTGAATATCCGCTTTTTATCCGGCCTGCGCTTCGGCCGATCCCGCTTTGGAACGCTCCTTTCGGTGCCGAAGCGCCGGGGATCGCGGCTGCCGTCGAAGCGATAGACGTCCTCCTCGGTGAAAAGCTCGTTATAATGCGCGGAGATATAGTTTGCGGCGGCGCGGGCAAGCTCCTCCGTCAGCCGGCCGTTCTCGTCGGCTTCGCAGATCGCGATTTCCGCTTTGCCGAATCGCTCTACCATGCTCTCGTCGTGCTCGCCGCCCTCTATCGGGATATTGAAGCCGGAAAACTGCGCGGCAATAACGCGCTCGAGAGTCGCGGCGTATTGGCTTGCGCCGAGCTCCTTCAAGGTCCCGACGAGCTCGCCCGCGTGCTTTGAGCGCAGTATCTCCTCCGCGTCGAACGCCTCCATTACGAAGGCAAGGAGCGCAAGCTTTCTCTGCGCCTCGTTCAGCGTCCCGTTTCCTTCGAGCCCGGAAAAAAGTCGGTCGAAGCTCACGGAAGGATACGGGATATCGCTTCCTTCGGGAAGGAAAACCGTGCTGAAGCCCGTTTTCAGGCCCCCTGCGAGGCGAATATCGAGAACGATCTCATCCTCCGAGGACGGGAATATGACGGCGTTGTTCCTGACCGAGCCCTCGCCCTGCAGGAATATCACCCGCTGTTTGTTCACGGAAACGCTCGTGCTCCCGCCTCTTTTGATCGGGGAGGTGCGCTTGCCGCCGACGAAAACGCTTTCGCGGAACAGGCCCCGCCCGCCGCGGCTTCTGTTGATCCTGACGAGTATCCGATCCGTCATTTCCCCGCCTCCTCGCAGCCGAGAGCGGTCATGAGCTTAACGAGCTTTTCGGCCAATTCATTTTTCGGGGCGGGCCTGCGGAGTATTCTGCGGACGAGCCACGCCGCGCCGCGCACGAGTACGGATATGAGAAACAGCGGGAAAAGCACTATGTTCGCCGCGATCTCGAGAGCGCGGTTCAGCTTCGCGTCGGGAACGGGAACGAACTCTATACCGCCCTTGATGCGCAGCTCGCCGTCCTCCTCCCCGTATTCGGGAATGAACCAGTAGCCGCCGGAGTGACCGCCGCTCGAAAGGCCGAATCTATAGCCCCGCGCGTCCTTTTCGAAAAGATACTCCCCGGCGTTATTAAGGCTGTAAGACTCCGCGGCGGCCTCAAAAGCCTCCCGCGTGCCGTGAAAAACAAAGTGATACTTCACTTTTTCACTCCTTTTCAAGCTCCATATACACGCTCGCTTCCGGGTCCTCGCCGAGATCCGCGACGTGCTCCGGCATGGGCTTTTCGGTGAAGCCCAGCCTCCTGTAAAGCGCGAGCGCCCTTTCGTTGTCGGGATGCGGATCGACCCAGACCGTCTCCGCGCCGTTTGCGAAGGCGTCCTCTATCGCGTGCTTGAGCGCCGCGGACGCGATCCCCCTGCCGCGCGCGAACGGGAAGAGCTTTATATCGAGCGAGGCGCTCCCGCTCTCCGAGTCTATATCGTAGCTCGCCTCGCCGCAGTAAACGCCGTCCTCGTAGATCGAATAGTGGTTCGTCCAGGGGCGGTTCCCTTCCACCCACTCGAACCAGTTTTGCATGGACTCATCCGATTCCTCTATCCCCTCGGGGAAGCCGACGAAGCGCATCACGTCCCCGTCCGCCCAGAGGCGCTGCACGTTTTTGACGTCCTCTGCCGCCGTCTCCCTTATCTCGACCGCGGGGCCGCCCGCTTCCGCCGCGCCCGCGGCAGGGCGACCGATAAAGCCCGCCTTGATCCTCTTTGCAATAGTCCCGTAAAGCCTTCTTTCAACGCCGAGCAGGGCTTCGTCAAGCCTCTCCTCCGCCGCCTTAACAAGCTCCCGCGGCACGCCGTAAAACGCCTCCGCGACCGAGCCCGCTATGCAGGTCAGGGTGTCGCAGTCGCCGCCCAGCGATACCGCCGTGCGTATCACGTCCTCGAAGCTTTCGCCCTCGAAAAATGCCGTCAGCGCCTCGGGCACGGTCTGCTGACAGGTCTCGACGTGGTGATAGGCGGGGCGTATCTCATCGTAGGTGCGCGAAAGGTCGTAACCGAATTCATTGACGATAAAGTCCTTTATCTCCGCCTTGCTCCTGCCCGTGCGGGCGAGGAATATGGCCGAGGCGACGGCCTCCGCGCCTTTTATCCCCTCGGGGTGGTCGTGCGTGACCTCCGAGGAAAGCCGCGCGAGCCGCCTGACCTCCTCAAGCGTATCCCCCAGCCAGCCCGCGGCGGAAACGCGCATCGCCGAGCCGTTGCCGCAGCTGAAATAGGGCTTGGGCTCCTCCGCCCAAAGCCAGCGGCTGAACCTCGCGCCGTAGTTCGCGTCGGGGTAGCGGCGGCCCCATTTCTGCATGGACTTGATCAGCGCCGCGCGGATCCCGTCATCCGTGCCGTCGAGCGTGTCGAGCAGCGCCTCCGCTACGGCCGCGGTCATGACCGAATCGTCCGTGAACTGTGAATCCTCCTTGAAAAGGGGAAAATCCTTCGTCTTGCCGCCGCGGTCGAATTCATACGGCGCGCCTATGATATCGCCTAAAATCGCTCCGAACACAGCCCTTGCCTCCTTTTTTCATTTCATTGTCATTATAGGCCTTCCCCCGGGCGGGGCGCGCAGCGTTAAGAAGAGGCAGCGGTGCTGCGTCTTTAGCGGAGCGCCGCGGAAACTCTGTTTCCGTGGTAATGTCAGCGCAAAGCTGACGGATGAGGGGTATATACTTCATACGGAATTCCCATCGGGAATTCCATCCTTATACCACAATACGCCGCTCCGGGCCCTTCGCGGGGGCATTTTGCGCCTCTGCCCTTTTCAGCCGAGGCCCATCACCCTGCGGAGTATCAGCAGGGCGTCGGTGGGGGTGAGGGCTCCGTCGCCGTCGAGGTCGCCCGCGGCGATATTGTCGGGGCCGAGCTCCATGAGGCCCATGGAGTACCTTAACGCAAGCAGCGCGTCGTTGGTGGCGACGGCGCCGTTAAGATCCACGTCGCCGGGGAGCGGGCCCGTATGGGGAGCGGAGGCGGTGCGGGTGACGCCGTAATAGCGGAGCCCGCCGTCCGCGCCGGAGGGGGGATAATACACGCCGCCCTCGGGCTTTACGCAGACAGCGCCGCCGCCCTTTATCGAGCACTGGTCTCCCGTGAACACCACGGGCCCGAGGAGGCTGTAAAGATTCTGCACGCCGTTATAGTTTGCAGGGTCGTACCCCTCCTGCGGGCGGAAGCCGTACACGCCGCCAAGCACGCCCGCCGCGGTATTCGCCGTCAGCGCGACGCGGAAGTCCGCGACGAAATCCGCCGTCTGTTCGCCCGTTATATTCTGATACGCCTGCACGAAGCTCCTGCCCTGCGCGAACTGCTGCATGAGGGCGTGGAAGAAGGTGTTGCCGTGCCGTGTGAACACGTACTGCGCGAAGAGCGCCGCCTGCCCGTAAAGCGCGAGCAGATCCTCCATGGGGAGCCCGTTGTCCCAGTTATACATCGAAAAGCCCTTGTGGAGCGCGAGGGAGGGGTTATAGGCGAACTCCGCGGGGGGATCCTCCCACGCGGCGGGATCGTTATAGCCGTAATTCGTCCAGTTCCTGATGCGTCCCGAGATGCAGGAGCCGGGATAGCAGATCTCCTCCGCCGCGGCGCTCATGCACTCCGTCATCCAGGTCTCGCCGCCGCCCGTCTGGGAATAATTTATAAGATGCTGATACTCGTGCACCATAGTGCTGTAGGAGCGGGTCATGCTGTCCGTGACGTTTCCCTCCAGATCGACGTAATGCACGCCGGGATAGGTGTCTATATGGAGCATGGGGAGGCCGTTTGAATAGAGGTCGAAGGCATAGAAATAGCCGCCGACGTACCCCTGCCCGGGAGTCCAGCCGTCGTCGATATTATAGTACATCAGATGCAGCCTGCCGTCGCCCTCGGAGCCGTTCTCGTGATCGCCGAAGGACTCCTGCATCAGTGCGAATTTGGAATCGAACTCGTCCGCCGCCTGCTGCGCGAAGGAGGGGTCAATGGAATCGAGGGGGTATACGTTGGAGGCCTGCGAGGTCGGAGTCCAGACGTAGCAGTGCTCGCCCTTTGCAAGCACCTTGAACTGCATCGAGGAGCCCGCCGGGGAATAATAGTCGATATAGAACGTGCGCGTGTCGCCCACCTCGAAGGAGCGCTTTACGTGCCCGCCGGAAACGGCCTTCATGCCCGCGCAGCGCTCCTCCGCGCGCTCGCTCATGAGGGGGTCGACGTCGATCCTGACGAGGGCCTCGCCCTCCGCGGGCTCCGTCTGCGCCTCCGGATAGGGGTCGATCCCGGTCTTTATCAGCCCCGCCATATTGCCCGTCGATCTGCTGTTCGAGTAGGAGGTGGAGGGATTGTAAATGACTACGTAATCGCCCGTGTAGCCGTCGCTGCCGTCGGTATCGATCGCGGCGTCTGTCGCAAGCCAGCGCTCGTCGGGGCCGGCGTCGGCCGCAAAAACGGGCAGCGCCGCCGCGGCAAGGGCGAGTGCGAGCAGTATGGCAATAAGCTTTTTCATGGGTTTCTCCTTTCGGTGTGCTTTGAAGTAATATCGCTCCTTCCGCCCTCCCCTTCGCCGGCGGCTGCCTTAAAGGGGTCGGGCGTGAAGCGGGGTCAAACGGCGGAGTGCAGCGCCGGATGCGGGTCCGCGGACTCGGCGCGGCGCCGGAGGGGGGCGAAGGGCATGATCTGCGTGCCGGGCTCGATCTGCGTGCCGGGTTCGCTCTGCGTG
>CAMZFO010000113.1 GCA_947306125.1 uncultured Clostridia bacterium
TTTTGAAGGACCCCTCATCCACCACGGCGACGCTTCGCTGCCGCGGTCCCCCCTTCCCCACGGAGGGGGAAGGCGCTCCGCTAAAGGCGCAACACCGTTGCCCCTTTTAGACGCTCCACGCCCCACGCAGGGGGAAGGCTGAGCGTACTGCGACCGACCAAAAGGCTTCCCCCCGGTGGGGAAGCTGTCAGCGAAGCTGACTGATGAGGGGAGCTTCCGAGCAGGGTTTATTCCCAAGTAATAAAGAGCGAACCTCTCTTCCCCGAATAGGAAGAAACGATCGTTTTTGAAGGACCCCTCATCCACCACGGCGACGCTTCGCGCCGCGGTCCCCCTTTCCCACGGAGGGGGAAGGCTGAGAAAGGCGGCATCCTTATAAGGCAGGTACGGCAATGAGCAAAAAGGAAGACCGCGATCTGACTCCGATAGCCAGAACGCTGAGAAAGAACATGACAAAAGAGGAAAAGCACCTCTGGTATGATTTCCTTAAAAAGCTTCCCTGCTCCGTGAACCGCCAGAAGCAATTCGGCAATTATATCGTGGACTTCTTCTGCGCCGATGGAAGGCTGATAATAGAGCTTGACGGCTCGCAGCATTATAAGGAAGAAGCGGTAAAAAGAGATACCGAAAGGGACGCATACCTTGAGGGGCTCGGACTGAAGGTGCTGAGGTTTTCAAATTACGACGTCAACACAAATTTTGAAGGAGTATGCCTGGCCATCAGGCGGGAGATCGAAGCCCGAAAATGGTGATCGGGCATGAGCTGTGGCCTGCCTTCCCCCTCAGTGGGAAAGGGGACCGCCGACCTTCAGGTCGGGGGTGGATGAGGGGTGAACAATTAATACGGAATTTCCATTGGGAATTCCAACATCATCAAGCTTTCAAGGGCGTTCGCGCCCCCATAAATAAAAAACTAATTCAACGGAGGAAATAAACATGAACAAACTGACCGTTAAAGACGTCTGTGTCAAGGGCAAGCGCGTGCTCGTGCGCGTGGATTTCAACGTGCCGCTCAACAAGGAGCTCGGCATCGACGATGAAAGCCGCATACTGGGCGCTCTTCCCACCATCAAGTACCTTGTGGAAAACGGCGCAAAGGTCATTCTTTGCTCGCATCTGGGCCGTCCCAAGGGCAAATTCGTGCCCGAAATGAGCCTTGCTCCCGTGGCGAAGCGCCTTGCGGAGCTGCTGCCCGGCGTTAAAGTGACCTTCGCGAACGACATCATCGGCGAGGACGCCGCGAAGAAGGTCTCCGAGCTGCAGGAAGGCGAGATAGTGCTGCTTGAGAACCTCCGCTTCCACGCAGAGGAGGAGAAGAACGATCCCGAATTCGCAAAGAAGCTTGCCGATTACGCGGATCTCTACGTTTCCGACGCTTTCGGCACCGTCCACCGCGCCCACGCCTCCACCGAGGGCGTCGCGCATTATCTGCCCGCCGTCTGCGGCTTCCTTATCGATAAGGAGCTCTCCGTGATGGGCAAGGCGCTCGAGAATCCCGATCGTCCCTTCGTCGCTATCCTCGGCGGCAAGAAGGTCGCGGATAAGATAGGCGTCATCACCAACCTGCTGAATAAGTGCGATACGCTGCTGATCGGCGGCGCCATGAGCTATACCTTCTATAAGGCGATGGGCCTTAACGTCGGCAACTCCCTGCTTGATGAGAACAGCATCGAGCTGGCCAAGACCCTTATGGAGACCGCAAAGGAGAAGGGCGTAAAGCTCGTTCTTCCCGTCGACTGCGTGGTCGCCAAGGAATTCTCCGAGGAAGCCGAGCGCATGACCGTGCCTTACGATCAGATGCCCGACGGCTTCGAGGGCCTCGACATAGGCGAAAAGACCGCCGAGCTCTACGCCGATATTATAAAGGAAGCAAAGACCGTCGTCTGGAACGGCCCCATGGGCGTTTTCGAGATGGCTCCCTTCGCAAAGGGCACCGAGGCCGTGGCAAAGGCCTGCGCCGAGTGCGAGGGCACGACCATCATCGGCGGCGGCGACTCCGCTTCCGCCGTCAATAAGTTCGGCCTCGGCGAGAAGATGAGCCATATCTCCACCGGCGGCGGCGCCTCCCTCGAGTTCCTTGAGGGCAAGGTGCTTCCCGGCGTCGCGGCGCTTAACGATAAGCCCTGCCGCAAAAAGCTCATCGCCGGCAACTGGAAGATGAACATGACCCCCTCCGAGGCGGAAAAGCTCGTTACGGATCTCCTGCCCCTCGTAAAGGACGCGGAGGCCGACGTCGTCGTCTGCCCGCCCTTCGTCGATATCCCCTTCGTCGCTCCCATTTTGAAGGGCAGCAACGTAAAGCTCGGCTCCCAGAACATCCATTGGGCCGAGAAGGGCGCGTTCACCGGCGAGGTCAGCGCCAATATGCTCAAGGAGCTCGGCGTTGAGTACGCGATAATCGGCCACAGCGAGCGCCGCCAGTATTTCGGCGAGACGGATGAGACCGTAAACGCCCGCATAAAGGCCGCTCTCGCCGCCGGCATAATCCCCATCGTCTGCGTTGGCGAAACGCTCGAGCAGCGCGAGGCCGGCATTACCGATGAATTCCTGGCAGGTCAGGTCAAGGCGGCCTTCGAGGGTCTCTCCGCGGAGGAAGCCGCTCCCGTCATAATCGCCTACGAGCCCATCTGGGCCATCGGCACCGGAAAGACCGCCTCCGACGAGGAGGCCGACCGCACCATTGGCGCCATAAGGAAGGTGTATTGCTCCATCTACGGCTGCTGCGCGGCAAGGAAGGTGCGCATTCTTTACGGCGGCTCCATGAACGCCAAGAACGCCCACGGCTTAAAGTCCATGGAGAACATCGACGGCGGCCTTATCGGCGGCGCAAGCCTCAAGCCCGTGGATTTCTCCCACGTCGTGCTCGACTGATCAAACTTACAGGGGGGCGGAAGCCCCGCCCCCCAAATACGAAAAAACCAAGGGGTTTAAATGAAAAAATTAACCGCTCTTATAATCCTCGACGGCTTCGGTTACCGCGAGGATCCGCAGGATAACGCCATTCTTATTGACGGAGTGAAAAACATCCGTTCACTTTGGAACCGCTATCCCCACACGCTTATCTCCGCTTCCGGCCTCGACGTGGGCCTTCCCGCGGGGCAGATGGGCAATTCCGAAGTCGGACACCAGAACCTCGGCGCGGGCCGCGTCGTGTTTCAGGATTACCCCCGCATAGACAAATCCATAAACGATGGGGATTTCTTTGAAAACCCCGCCTTCCTCGGCGCGGTGAACAACTGTAAGGAGCACGGCTCGGCGCTGCATCTTCTGGGCCTCTGCTCCGACGGCGGCATCCATTCGAGGCTCAACCACCTCTACGCGCTCCTCGAGCTCGCCAAGAGGAAGGGCCTTGAGAAGGTATTCATCCACTGCTTCACCGACGGGCGCGACACGCCGCCCACGAGCGGGCTCGAGTTCATTCGTCAGGTCGATGAAAAGGCGCGCGAGATAGGCGTCGGCCGCATCGCCACGGTGCAGGGCCGCTTTTACGGCATGGACCGCGATAAGCGCTACGAGCGCGTGAAGCTCGGCTTCGACGCGATAGCGGACGGCAGGGGAGTTTTCGAGCCGGACGCCGTTTCCGCCGTCGCGCATTCCTACGAGGCGGGCAGGACGGACGAGTTCATAATCCCCGCCGTAATAACGGAAAACGGCGAGCCCGTCGCCCGCGTGAACGAGAACGACAGCGTCATTTTCTTCAATTTCCGCACCGACCGCCCGACGGAGATCACCGAGGCCTTCATATTCCCCGATTACGATTTCTTCGTGCGCGAGAGGGGCTATATACCCGTGCATTACGTCTGCATGACCCTCTACCGCGACGATTTCGACGGCCCTGCGGATATCGCGTTCCGCCCCATACGGCATGAGAATCTGCTGGGCGAGTACGTCTCGAAGCACGGCATGAAGCAGATCCGCATCGCCGAGAGCGAGAAGAAGCGCCACGTCACCTTCTTCTTCAACGGCGGCACGGACGAGGTGAGCCCGGGCGAGGATCATTACCTCATACCCTCTCCCAAGGTCGAGACCTACGATCTGGCTCCCGAAATGCGCGCCTACGATCTGACCGAAAAGGCGCTGGAGGTCATACGCTCGCATGAGTACGACCTGATGGTGATGAACTTCGCCAATCCCGATATGGTCGGGCACACCGCCGTTCCCCCCGCGGTGGTCGCCGCCGTGCACGCGGTGGACGAGTGCGTGGGCAGGATAGTGCGCGAGCTCGTCAGGGAGGGCGGCTGCTGCCTTATCACCGCCGACCACGGCAACTGCGAAACCATGGTCGAGGACGGCAAGCCCATGACCGCTCACACCACCAATCCCGTGCCGCTCATTTACGTCAACTCCGACGCGGGCGAGGTGGAGCTCAAAGAGGGCGGCAGGCTGGGCAATATCGCGCCGACCCTGCTCGAGATGATGGGCCTTGAACAGCCCGCGGAGATGACGGAGGAGAGCCTCATTATCCGCCGCGAAGCCGTGATAGCCGAATAAAAACGCCCGGGGCATGCTCCCGATCGTTAAAATATACCGCCGGCGGGCCGCAAAAAACGCAAATAACGCTTGCAAATACCGCTCCAAGGTGGTATAATGTCCGTCGCAGTTGATATTTTGAAAGGAAACGAATATGGATATCTTTGAAATCATCGTTAACTTCCTCCTGCTGATCGCGGCTGTGCTTCTCGTCATCGTCGTTCTTCTGCAGGATTCCAAGAGCTCCGGTCTCGGCGGCGCTTTCGGCGGCGAAACCACCTCCTTCTCCGGCAGGGGCAAGAAGGCCTCCCGCGAAAGGCAGCTGCAGAAGCTCACCGTGATCCTCGCGATCATCGTTGCTGTGCTTGCGATACTGATGCTGCTCATGCCCGCCTTCAACAAGTGGTTCACCCCCAAGACGGCGAGCACGCTCATCGAGGGCGTCCGCACCGTTCTTTGATAGGAACAGGCAATTATCGGGCACAGCGCTCCGCCTGAGCGGCGGGTGCTGTGCTTTGTTTTCCCGAAAGGATACTTGTATGCCCGTTAAAAAAGGGACCAAAACCATAGCCGAAAACCGCAAGGCAAGGCACGATTACTTCATAGAAGACAGGTATGAAGCGGGCCTGGCTCTTGTCGGCACGGAGGTAAAGTCCATCCGCCTCGGCAAGGTGAATATCAAGGATTCCTACGTCAAGGTCAAAAACGGCGAGGCGGTCGTCGTCGGTATGCATATATCGCCCTACGAAATGGGCAATATCTTCAACCGCGACCCCTTCCGCGAAAGGAAGCTCCTCCTGCATAAGCGGGAGATCGCAAAGCTCAAGTCCCTCTCCGAGGCGGACGGCTACAGCCTCATACCGCTCTCGCTCTATTTGAAGGATGGGCTGGTCAAGATGGAGCTCGCCGTCGCCAAGGGCAAAAAGCTCTACGATAAGCGGCACGATATCGCCGAGCGCGACGCCAAGCGCCAGATCGAGCAGCGCCGCAAGGAGGATCGGTACGACTGATCCGCGAAAAAAGCGGAATTGCCCGTTCCATCATCCGCGAAGCGGATATCATCTGCGAAGCAGATATCATCACCGAAGGTGATATCACCCGTTCCCAAAAGGAACGGATATCATTAATACACGGGCTTAAAATGGAACAGGTTAATGAGATATCGCCTTTGGCGATATGATATGCCGGCTTTGCGGGCATGATATACGGCAGTAAACCGCCGTATGATATGATCTCCGTTCCATCATCCGCGAAGCGGATATCATCTGCGAAGCAGATATCATCACCGAA
>CAMZFO010000114.1 GCA_947306125.1 uncultured Clostridia bacterium
TGCCGTACCTCGGCCCGAGGAGCTTGAGCTGCGGCTTTACGCGGTAGGTGATGAACGCGGAGGCGTCCTGAACGTACTCCACGTCCTTCACGTTGAGCTCGCCCTCGATTATCTCGTCATACATCCCGGGCAGCTTCTCCATGCCCTGCACGTAGAGGGTGGAGAGGGGCTGGCGGTTCTTGATATTGGACTGCGCCCTTGCCGCTCTTCCCAGCACCACTATGCGGTAAACGGCGTCCATGTCCTTTTCGAGCTCGGGATCGATAAAGCTCTCGTCGCATACCGGGTAATCGCAGAGATGCACGCTTTCCGGAGCTTCCTTATCGCAGGTGCGGACGAGGTTCTGATACATCTGCTCCGCCATGAAGGGAGTGAAGGGGGCGGTGAGCAGCGTCATCGTTTTGAGCACGGTGTAAAGGGTCATATAGGCGGCTTCCTTATCGTCAGTCATATCCTTACCCCAGTACCTTTCGCGGCCGCGGCGGACGTACCAGTTGGAAA
Source organism: uncultured Clostridia bacterium (assembly GCA_947306125.1). GTDB lineage: Bacteria > Bacillota > Clostridia > Christensenellales > CAG-138 > UBA3857. The sequence goes on from CAMZFO010000114.1 coordinate 502, forward strand.
GATCGTCCGCAAACGCCGCAAGCTCGCGCCCGGCTTCGGTGATGTGCAGGGCGTCCAGATACTCGTCCTGCTTTTTGACGAGGCTGTTGAGCTTGGAGAGTATCCACTTATCCATTACGGAGAGGTTTTCCCTCTTGAGCTCGTGCTTGGTGGGATCGAACTCGTCTATATCGGCATAGAGGATATAGAAGGCGTAGGTGTTCCAGAGGGTGCCCATGTACTTCCTCTGCGTCTCGCTGACGGCCTCGACGGAGAAGCGGCTGGGCAGCCACGGCGAGGACGCGGTATAGAAATACCACCTTACGGCGTCCGCGCCCTGCTTGGTGAGCACGTCCGCGGGAGCTATGACGTTGCCTATATGCTTGCTCATCTTTTTGCCGTCCTTATCGCAGACGAGGCCCAGAACTATGCAGTTCTTGAAAGCGGGCTCGTCGAAGAGGCAGGCGGCGACGGCGTTCAGGGTATAGAACCAGCCGCGGGTCTGATCGACCGCCTCGGATATGTAATCGGCGGGATAGCGCTTCTCGAACTCCTCCTTGTTCTCAAACGGATAATGCCACTGCGCGAAGGGCATGGAGCCGGAATCGAACCAGCAGTCGATGACCACGGGCTCGCGCCGCATCGTGCCGCCGCACTCGGGGCAGGTCATGGTGAGGGGATCGAGCATGGGCTTATGGAGCTCTATATCGGGATCGGCCTCCGGGAAGAGCTTCAAAAGCTCCTCACGCGAGCCCACAGTATGGTGATGCCCGCACTTTTCGCACTGCCATACCGGCAGCGGAGTGCCCCAGTAGCGCTCGCGCGTTACCGCCCAGTCTATGACGTTCTCGAGGAAATTGCCCATTCGGCCCTCGCCTATGGACTCGGGTATCCAGTTGATGCGCGAATTGAAATCGAGCAGCTTATCGCGCAGCTTGGTCATCTCTATGAACCAGCCGCCGCGGGCGAAATAGATGAGCGGAGTATCGCAGCGCCAGCAGAAGGGATAGCTGTGCTCATAGGGAAGCTCGGCAAAGAGCCTGCCGCGCTCCTTGAGGTCGGCGATTATGAGCTTATCGGCCTTCTTGACATTCACGCCGTCCCAGGGGGTGCCGCCGGCGAGCTCGCCCTTGGCGTTTACGTTCTGCACGAAGGGGAGATCCCACTTCTTGCCCACCCTGCCGTCGTCGACGCCGAACGCGGGCGCGATATGGACGACGCCGGTACCGTCGGTCAGCGTAACGTAACCGTCGGAGACCACGCGCCAGCCCTTTTTGCCCTGATGGTTCACGGGGAAATCGAAGAGGGGCTCATACTCCAGGCCCTCAAGCTCGGCGCCCTTATACCTTTCTATGACCTCGCAGCCCTCGCCAAGCACGCTTTCGACCAGCGCCTCCGCCATTATGTAGCGGCGGCCGTCCTTTTCGACCTTGACGTAATCCTCGTCGGCGTTCACGCACAGCGCGACGTTGGAGGGAAGTGTCCAGGGGGTGGTCGTCCAGGCGATGAGATGCGTGCCGTCGTCCATGCCCTTTACGGGGAAGGTGATGAATATGGAGGTCTCCTTGACGTCCTTATAGCCCTGAGCTACCTCGTGGCTCGAGAGCGCGGTGCCGCAGCGCGGGCAGTACGGGACGATCTTGTGGCCCTTATAGAGCAGGCCCTTTTCGTCGATGGTCTTGAGTGCCCACCAAACGGACTCGATATAGTCGTCGGTATAGGTGACGTAGGGGTTCTCCATGTCCGCCCAGTAGCCGACCGCGTCGGACATCTGCTCCCACTCGCCCTTGTACTTCCAGACGGACTCCTTGCACTTCTGAATGAAGGGCTCGACCCCGTACTGCTCGATCTGCTCCTTGCCGTCAAGGCCCAGAAGCTTTTCCACCTCGAGCTCGACGGGCAGACCGTGGGTATCCCAGCCCGCCTTGCGCAGCACGTCGTAGCCCTTCATGGTGCGGTAGCGCGGGATGATATCCTTCATGGACCTTGTCAGCACGTGCCCGATATGGGGCTTGCCGTTGGCCGTGGGCGGGCCGTCATAGAAGGTGTAGGGCTCCGCGCCGCGGCGAAGCTCGACGGACTTCTCGAATATCTTGTTTTCCTTCCAGAACTTCAGCACCTCCTGCTCGCGCGGGACGAAATCCATGGAAGCGGATACTTTCTTGTACATAAAGCTTTTTTCCTTTCGGTATAATAAAAATCCCGGGGAAAGACCCCGGGACGCTTTTAACAAAACGCGGTACCACCCGAGTTCACGGGGGACGCCCCGTGCAACTCAAAGAGCCCATAACGCAGCTCACGCGGGCAGCGGCTAAAGGGAGAGTCCGTTCGCCGCCCCTGCTCACGGGTGATATGCCGCCGCGCCCTTTGCACCGCACTTCCACCGCCTGCGGCTCGCTTTTGCCGGAATCACAGCTCACCTGTCCCGATCAACGCATTTTCAAATAATAATTATAATACAAAGGCGGGCGTTTGTAAAGGATTTTTTGAAAAATCCATCTCACAGGCAAAAAAAGGGCCCTTGGAGCATTCTGCCCCGAGAGCCCTTTTGCGATACCGGATCAAGCCTCGAGCATCTTCTTCGCCTTGGAAAGGTAGGAGAGGAATACGATGCAGCTTACGATGCTGACAACGCTTGCGACGATGGCAATGATCAGCGAAGCGTTGCTTTCAGTCTGCACGGTCATCGATGAGGAAACGATGGAGGCGGCGATGGAGACGACGTTGAGGCAGACTATGATCTTGAGGAGCGAATTGCCCTTTTCGACCATATCCTCACGATCGAGCTGAGCGGCAAGATTCATGATGCCCTTGATAACGAATATAGATGCGGCAAGGCTCAGTACGTTGGCCGCGATGCTGATGAAGCTCGAAACGACGGCGTTGGAGCTCTCAACGGCCGTGGAAACGACGGAGACGGCAAGGCCGACGATGGTGAGTATCAGCGCCGTCCTGAAAGCGCCCTCATCGAGCTTGGCATGGTTGAGGCCGACGATGTTCATAATGAGAGCGATGATGGATATGATACCCGCGGCCAGAGCGAGCAGGAGAATGCCTCCGCCCGTCACGGCGGTCGCCGCGTCGATCTCTTCGACGTTGACGGTCTCCTTAACGCCCAGACCAAGCAGCGATACGAGCAGCAGCGCGATAACGGCTATGAGGGCGAGTATCTCGGCGGTGTAGAGCTTTTTGACTCCGGTTAATGCATTCGGAAAAGTCATTTGTTTTCCCTCCTTAAAAATTTTGCTCTTTCAAGCGGTTTTATTATACGACAGTGTCCGGCAGAATTCAATAGAGACACCGATGTTTTGAGCTTGTTTTGCGCGGGGCGTTGACACGGGGCTCCGCAAAAGGTAGAATAACGCCATGGAAAAGCTTTATTCACATGATGAATGCGCCGCTCTGGCGGACGTCCTGCTCAAGGAGGCCGGCGTCGAAGGCGTGAGCCTCAGATTCGGCGAGGACGGGGTGCATATCCAAAACTCCTGCCGCGTGCGCGATAAACGCCTGCGGCTCGAGGTCTGCCGCCTATTGGAGCTCACGGAGAGCTTCGCCCAATCCGCAGAATGCATGAGTGCGGAATGGCTCGGGCACAACGCCTTTTACCGCCTCACCCGCCACCCGGGGGCTGAAAGCTGCGACCTTGAATTCATCGGCGATAAGCGCAGGCTCGTAAGGCTTGCGGCAAAGGTGATGGCTAAGGCGGGGCTGAGGTGAAAGATGACTAAAGAAGAAGTATTCGGGAAGGGGGAATACTGTTCAAGAACTTGCCGAGCGGTATGGAAAGACGCAGGATGCGATTTGAATACAACTATCCCGAATTTCGATGAAGCTAACAGAAAGAATAAAAGTATATTTTGAAAATGAGCGTTCGTTTTAGAATCGGCGTACACTTATATATACAAAAAACGGAGAAGCGGTCAATGATGAAGAGAAATATGCTCGTAATGGCAGTGCTGTGCATACTGATTAGTTTTTGCACCGGCTGTAACAGAATTATCAGCGAAGATTTATCACAGGCTGTGAATGTGACGGACTATGTTGATTCTTTAGATTGTGTGGTAAAGTATGATCTATGCATATTTCCATCCAACGTTGACGAAGAAGCGATCAAAGAATACTACTTTAAGAAGGAAAGCGGCTTGATGGATGATACTGTTGTCATCTATGTAAAGTGCAAATATGGATCAGAAGCATACGAGGCGGAGGTCGATAGAATATCACGTATTAATTACGGCATATTCGATGCCGATGATAGTTTTATGCGCGATGACATATCATATTCCGGTGAGATCAGATATACTGAATCGGATTTCAATTATCCTGCTTACGTAACAGTTTGGCTTAAAGGTACTTGTTGCTCATATGCACTAATAGACAATGACAATCAAGAAGTCGTATATGTTTATTTGCAATATGCTACTAAAACTGATGCTGAATTCGATAAAGACTATTATCCTAAAACAACGATCGACAAACTCAGCATTGGTAATTTGATAGGTTACTTGCCGTAAGCCTCCTCACCCGCCGCCCGTTGATTTCCTTTCAAAACATCCACCGGATGTTTTGAATTGCCGCAGGCAACCGGAAATCAACCCCTTTCGGGGTTCGATCCCTCGGGGCGAAAATATGCCAAACAAAAACGGACCGCTGTGCGTTGCTCTGCTTTTGCGCCCTGAGGGATTCTCCGCGGCGGCGCATCCGCTGTCCGCCGCGGCGGACGCCTAAAAAAGCCAAGCCGTTGGCTTTTGTTTTTTGGAAGAAAGCGCATTCCCCTTCATGTTGTACGCAGGACTTGCTCCCTTCCCGGGGCGGACTGCTGTTCCTGCGGAACAGTCTGCCGCCCGTTGATTTCCTTTCAAAACATCCACCGGATGTTTTGAATTGCCGCAGGCAACCGGAAATCAACCCCTTTCGGGGTTCGATCCCTCAGAGCGAAAATATGCCAAACAAAAACGGACCGCGATGCGTTGCTCTGCTTTTGCGCCCTGAGGGATTCTCCGCGGCGGCGCATGGCGCTGTCCGCCGCGGCGTAAAGCTAAAAGCGCAACACCGTTGCCCTTTTACCCGAAAAGCGGACCGCTTTTCGGGCCGCTTTTCGCCCTTTCGGGGTTCGATCCCTCGGGGCGCGCAAATAGACAAAAACAGGGCATCGCAATGCGATGCCCTGTTTTTGTGGCGCGCCCTGAGGGATTCGAACCCCCGACCTTCTGGTCCGTAGCCAAACGCTC
>CAMZFO010000115.1 GCA_947306125.1 uncultured Clostridia bacterium
GATAGGCCCTTATAGGGCCTGTTCAAACCACCCGTTCAACGGGTGGTTTTGATTTGATCAAGCCTTGATACCCTTTATTTTGAGTTTGATCATACCGCCGGGGGTGACGATCTGCACGGTCTCGCCGACCTTGTGGCCTATGAGGCCCTTGCCGATGGGAGAGTCGTTGGAGATGAGCCCCTTGAAGGGATCGAACTCGGCGGAGCCGACGATCTTGTACTCGACGTCCTTCTTTGAGGTGTAATTGTGGAGCATAACGGTGGAGCCCACGACGACGGTGTTGCTGTCTGCGGCGGCGTTCTCGATCACTATGGCGTTCTTGAGCATCGCCTCAAGATCGGCTATCTCGTACTCGTTCTTGGCCTGAAGATCCTTGGCGGCGTCATACTCGGCGTTTTCGCTCAGGTCGCCCTGCGCCCTCGCCTCGGAGATCAGCTCAGCGATCTCGGTCCTGCGGACGTTCTTAAGGTACGCAAGCTTATCGTCCAGTTCTTTCTTTCCTTCGGGAGTTAAATAGACTTCTGCCATTTTTATATTGTTCCTTTCAGTTTTTGCGATTCAAGGCGGCGGCCCGCGTTCGCTATTATATGCAGAGTGACGGGCTCTGTCAAGTATAAAAGGTAAAATCGGAAGTTTTTCCGGTAAAAGGCCCGCGGGCGGGATCAGATCAGGCTGTCGCGGAAGGCGTATATAAGATCAAGCAGCTCCTGCGGGGATCTTGCCGTATTGACCGCGCGCCGGAATTCGATCGCGCCGCGCATGCCCTTCGAGTACCACGACATATGCTTGCGAAGCTCCGGGAAGAGGCGCGGGTCCTTCTCCGCAAGGAAGCCCTCGGCGTGGCGTATCGCCTCGTTCATGCGCTCGAAATCGGCGGGGGGAGTGTATTCGGCCCCGTCGAGCCGCGCGCGGATCTCGTCGAATATGAAGGGATCGCCCTCCGCTCCGCGGGCGACCATGATCCCCGCGCAGCCGGTCTTTTCAAGCATCTCCTCGGCGTCGTCGGCGGAAAAGATATCGCCGTTGCCGAGGACGGGTATCGAAACGGCCTGTACTGCCCGGGCTATTATCTCCCTGTCGGCGGGGCCGTGATAGAACTGCGCCCGCGTGCGCCCGTGGACGGTCAGAAGGCTCGCGCCGCTCTCCTCCATTGCCCTTGCGAACTCCACGGCGTTAACGGAGGAATCGTCCCAGCCCTTGCGGAATTTGCAGCTCACGGGGAGGCGCGAGGCGGAAACGGCGGCGCTCATGACGGCTGCCGCGCGGGGCACGTCGCGCATCAGGGCCGAGCCCTCGCCGTTGCCCGTGATCTTGGGCATGGGGCAGCCCATGTTGACGTCTATCATGGATACGTCGGGGCATTCGTCCGCTATCATTTTTACCATGTCGGCGACGATCTCCGGGTCGCTGCCGAAGAGCTGCACGGCGCAGGGCAGCTCGCCCGGGGATATGCGCAGGAGCTCGCGGGTCTTTCTGCCGCCGTAAAGCAGCCCCTTGGCGCTGACCATTTCGGTGTACGTGAAATCACAGCCGTGCTCCACGCAGATGCGCCGGAATACGGAGTCGGAAACGCCCGCCATCGGGGCAAGGACGACGGGCTTATCATGCTTTTGAAATACGGGGAGCGTCAATTCGCGGAATTATCCTCAAGCTGGCTGTAATCGGGAGTGGGGCGCGCTTCCTCCTCGGGGTTTTCCTCGACCACGGCAAGGCTCGAAATGAGCCAGCGGCCCTCCACCTTGACAAGATTGATCTTGTAGCGCATGGGCGTCCATGGGGTCACGGGCCCCTTCACCTCCTCGGAAATGGGGGAGGCCACGATGGTCGGGATGCGCTCGATGTAGCCCACGCTGCCGTTCTTGGCCCAGGGGAGCACGCGTATGCCCTTGATCGCGTAGCGGTAGTCGTAGGAGTCGACGGCGTAATCAAGATACGCCCCGCTTAAAAGAAGGTCGTCGGAATCGAGGAATTCCTGCGTGAAATACTGGGAAAGATCGGAGACCGAGCCGTTCTTCAATATGGTGTCCGCGCGCAGGGACATGCCCTCGGTGACGACTATGAACATGTTGCTTATATACATGCCCTCCGTGAAAACGGCAAAAGCAAAGCCGAGCAGCAGGCTCACTATGAGCACTGCGCGGAGCACGTACCATATCGACCGGCGCAGAGTGCTGAGCGGATTCGAATTCGATTTGGATCTAGCCATTTATTGCCTTCTTGATAGCCTTTGCGAGCTGATCGCCGCAGGAGGTGGGGCTCGTTCCGCAGCGCACGCCGTCCAGCCTTTCGACGGCGAACTCGGGAGTCGCTCCCTCGAGCAGGCGGCCGATGGACTTGAGGTTGCCGTTGCAGCCGTTGGTGAATACGATGTTGTGCAGCTTGCCGTCCACTATGTCGAAATCGATCATGGTGGAGCAGGTGCCGGAGGTCTTGTATGTGTAATGCATTTTTTCGATCCTGCGCTCCGCAGAAGGGGAGCTGCCTTTCCGTGCTTATTTTCAGATCCGGATACTGCCTTCGAATACCTTTTCGGCAGGACCGGACATATAGATGTTGTTCACGCCGTCCCACTCGATGCGGAGCGAGCCCAAGGGGACCCGCACGTTCACGATCCTGTCCGTGAGACCCGACCTTATGCAGGCGGCGGCGACGGCGGTCGCGCCCGTGCCGCAGCAGAGGGTGGCTCCGCAGCCGCGCTCCCATGTGCGCAGTATGACGGAGCGCCTGTCCTCGATCTCCACGAAGGACACGTTGGTCTTCTCGGGGAAGAGCTCGTGATGCTCAAGGGGGAGGCCGTATTTTTCGATGTCGAGCGATCTCACGTCGTCGACGAACACGACGAGCTGCGGTATGCCGGTATTGACCGCGGTCGCAATGAATTCACGGTCTGCGGAGACAATGGGCTGCCTTATGAACTCCTCGAGATCGGTGTCCATGGGGATATCCCCGGTCAGGAAATCGGGCACGCCCATATCCACGCGGACGGACTTCACTTCGCCGTCCATGAGCAGGAGCTGGGGCCGCTTAATGCCGGAGAGCGTGTCGACCGTGAACCCGTCGCAGGGGATCCAGCCCGCCTCGTATACCACGCGGGAGAAGCAGCGGATGCCGTTGCCGCACATCTGCGCCTGGGTGCCGTCGCTGTTGTAGACAAGCATGGCGATATCCGCCGAGTCGGAATTCTTGGCGACGAGCAGACAGTCCCCGCCTATACCCGTCCTGCGGTTGCAGAGCTTGCGGGCAACGCGCGGCATGTCGTAGGGGGCGATCCTGCCGCCGCGGTCGTCAATGACTATCATATCGTTGCCGAGGCCGTGGAGTTTATAAAAATACTGTTCCATATCCTGCTCCGATCGATCATGATTTTTAAGAACACAAATCCTCACCTTATTATAACTCACTCCGCGGTGCGAAAGCAAGCTTTTTTCGGATGAAAGACTTTTTTTCGGGCGGCCGCCGGGTCATAAGGCGCGGCCGCTTATGAGCACCGCAAAGCCGAGCGCCGGTACGCGTACGCAGAGCGAGCCCGCGGCTTCGTATTCTTCCCCGCTTACGGCGTCCCTGAAGCTGCCGCGGAGCGTGAATGAGCATTCACCGTCGGAAAGCTCATCGGGCGTGAGGCTGACCGTTATATCCTCCTCCGAGCGGTTGATAAGCGTCACCGCTTCGTTCCGGGCCTTCCTTGCCGCCGCGAATACGTCCGGATGCGGAGCGGCAAAAGCGGTCATGCCGTCGGTAAATACCGGGTCTTCATTCCTTATCCGGGCTATGCGCCTGTAATGCGCGATGAGCCCGGCGTCCTCGCGCCCCCAGGGGTAGGGCCTGCGGCAGAAGGGATCGGTGAGGCCGGTGAGCCCCGCCTCGTCGCCGTAATAGACGCAGGGCATGAAGGACATTGAAAACTGCAGAGCGGAGGCGAGCATAAGCCGCCTTTTCCCCCTCGCGGCTTCCTCCGGGCGCGGCTGCCAGACCGCCTGCAGGGGGCGGGGGAGGGAGTTCTTTTCGGGAGCGCCGGAGAGCACGGAGAGCGCGCGCATGGTGTCGTGCGAGTCCAAAAGGCCCAGCTGCGCCCGCATGAAATCGCGGGGATAGCCCTCGAGCTGAGCGCAGAGTATCGCCTTGAGCCTTGCGGAATCCGTCCTCTTCAAAAGGAAATCGAGCAGCGCGTCCGCAAACGGATAGTCCATGACCCCGTCGAGCTCCGCGCCGTTCACGTAGCGGCGGCGGCGACCGAAGCCGTCGGTCTTCAGCGCGGCGTCCTCCCAGACCTCGCCGATGAGGAGCGCCTCGGGATCCGCCGCCTTGAGCCTTAGGCGCAGATATTCGATGAACTCGTCCGGCAGCTCGTCGGCAACGTCCAGCCTCCAGCCGTCCGCGCCGAGGCGTATCCATTTTTCAAGCACGCGGCCTATGAATTCCATGTATGAGGGCTCGAGCTCGTCCACCTCCGGGAGCGTCTCGAAATCCCACCAGCAGCGGTAGCCGTGCCTGTATTTTTCTGAGAATACGTACCAATTCCTGTACGGGGAATCCGGGTGATGATATGCGCCGTTCCCGTAATGCCCGCGGCGGTCGAAATAGATGCTGTCGTCCCCCGTGTGCGAGAAAACGCCGTCCAGTATGAGCTTTATACCGTTCCCGTGCAGAGCCTCCGCCATGCGGCGGAAATCCTCCTCGGTACCGAGGAGCGGATCGACGCTCATGTAATCCGATATGCTGTATCGGTGATTATAGGCGGATTCGAAAATGGGGTTGAGATAGAGCGCCCCCACGCCGAGCGATTTAAGATAGGGTATGGAGTCGATGACGCCGCGGAAATTGCCGAGGTAATAATCCTGCGGCGAATAGTATTTTTCGTTATCGCGCGGCAGGTGATCGACCTCCTCGTCCCATTCCTTCACGGTCACGCGCCGCCCCAGATCGCGGTGATGCTTCAGCGCGGAGGGGAGCCCCGGGTATTCGCCCCGCCTGAACCGGTCGGGGAATATCTGGTAGGCTATGCGGCCGCGGAAGCTTTCGGGGGTATTGAAGTCGGGATCGTAAACGGTTATGCGGAAGTCGTGCGGAAGCTTGCGGGTGAGCTTCGCCGCGCCGGAACGAAGCTCGTTGTCCTCGGCGCCCACGTATTGGAAATCGTTACCCGAATGCAGACGGAAATGATACCAGAGCACGCCGGGGGAACCGGGCGCGGCGATATTGAATGCGAAGACCCTGCCGCCGTCGATACTTTCGGAGCCGCCCTCGTAAAAACGCTCCTCGCCGTTCCATGTGCGGAGCACGGCGCGTACGCCCTCAGCTCCCTCGCCCCGAACGAAGAGGCGGAGCGTTACGGAGGCGCCGCAGGGGAGAGCGCCGAAGGGCTCGCGGCAGATGAGCTTGGTCGAATCGTGGCATACTGTCAATCGGGGCATGGGGCACCTTCTTAAGATTTGATGGTCAGATTATAGCATATTCCGGCGCGGCGCTCAACAAGCGGGGAGCGAAAAATAAGCGCCCGTACAAAATAAGTCCGCGGATCGCCGTTTTCCCGCTTGACAGTCCGCGTTTTTGTGGTAAAATATTTCTTCGTACAGGTTTTGAAGGGGAGAAGCTTCGTCGAACTGCGAAAGAGAGGCGCGCCGCCGGCTGAAAGCGCGCTGCAGCAAGGCAAAGCGCAAAGTTCGCCCCGGAGCCTCG
>CAMZFO010000116.1 GCA_947306125.1 uncultured Clostridia bacterium
TCGAGCATGGCGGGCGATGAGGGGCGCAAAAAGATACCTTTTGAGGCTGTGTATCCTTAAGTGAATGCGCCCAAAGCCCCGCACGGTTTTTTTGCGCCTGAGATCATTTCAAAAGCCCGGTGTTACAGGCCGAGCGCGCTTCTTAAGATCAGGAGCGCGTCGGTCGAATCGCACTGCCCGTTCCCGTTCACGTCCGCCGCGGCAAACTGCATCCCGTCAAGCTCCATAACGCCGAGCGCGCAGCGGAGGCAAAGCAGCGCGTCCGTTGAGTCGATAACGCCGTTCAGATCGACGTCGCCGGGCGTCGGCGATGCGCCCCCGAAGCTGATGGAGGCCGTGAGCCCGAAGCAGGAGAAAGTGACCGTGCGGACGCCGTTTGAAGTAACGTCGCCTACGCACGAGGCTGAGGTCAGCGGCATATAGCAGCGCCCCTCGCCGCAGGTGAATCTGCCCGCAAGCCCGAGTGAATCGACCGGAGTGCCCGCGTCCAGCTCTCCCAGTATCTCAAAGCCGGAGTAAGCGCAGGACGGGCCCGTGCAGAAAAGCTGCACCCAGTAGGAGCCGTAGTCCGTGCCCTGACTGTAAGTATACCCCACGCCTATGTGCTTAAAGCCGGAATTCAGTATGTTTGCGCGGTGCCCGGAGCTGTTCATCCAGCCGTCCATGACCTGCGCCGGAGTGCCGTAACCCGCGGCGATGTTCTCGCCCGCCGAGATATAGTTGAGGCCCGCCTCCGCGATCGCCGTGAAGCAGCTCGATCCGTTCGGTCTCGTGTGGGAAAAGCTCTGTATCAGCTCCAGCGCGCGCACGTCCGTGGCGGACTGCAGCGCGGGGAGCATTGTGAGCGGCTGCAGACCCGCGTTCGCCCGCTCGGCGTTGACTATGCGGAGCACCTCCCACTCCTGCGCGCTCGCGGGGACCTCCGCCGGCACTTTAGCGGCGTATCCGGGCCCGGTCGTGCGGAGCTCCGTCGTCCGGGACTCCGCCGCGCCCGCCGAAATGCAAGGGAACACGAGCATTATGAATGCGGTGAGTATCGCGATCGTTTTTTTCATGTTGACCTCCTGACGGTTTTTTATAATTGTAGCATCCTCCGGCGGCGATTTCAACAGCAAACGCCCGCAAAAGCCCGCCGTGCCGCGTATTCCGTCAGGGTACGTCCTGCTCAATTCGCGGGCTGCCGCCCGAACGAGAGCCCTGCAAGCTCCGTGCCGGTATAGTAATGGGCGAGTATCTCCTTATAATCGCTCCCGTTCTTCGCCATCTCGTTCGCTCCGCACTGGCTCATGCCCACCCCGTGTCCATACCCAAGGCAGGTGAATTCCGCCCCTTGCGCGTCCAGCGCGAGCGTGAACGCGGTGCTTTTCAAGCCGAGCGCCGCGCGCAGCATGCCGCCCGTCACCTCCGCTCCGCCGACGGCCGCCTTCTGCACCCTGCCGCTCTCCGTGCGCGATACGATCCTTATCGCCCCCTCCCCGAGCGGCAGTGAAAGCTTCGCCTCCGGGAAGGCGGCGTTGAGCTTTTCTACGAGCTCGCGCGCCTCGAAATACTGCGCCGATACGCTCTCCGCGTCCCCCTCGGGGCTGTCCACCGAAACGAGATACGGCATCGCCACGGCGAACACCTCCTCGCTCGATTCGGTAGCAGGCCCGCTCGAGGCGTGATACAGCGCGCTTATCAGCTCGCCCTCGTAGACCGCCACCACCCCGCTCGTCCCGCTTACGGCGGCGCGGATCCTCCCGGCGTTCTCCTCATATTTCGAGCCCCACGCCTTTTTGAGCTCCTCGGACTTCATATAGGCCTGACAGCAGAAAGGGTCGTCGCAGACGGTGCACCCGCTCCTGCATTTTGCCCTTCCCGCCATGTGGAGTGCGGTGAAGGTGCGAGCCGCGACCGCCTGCGCCTTGAGCGCCTCTGGCTCGGATGAAGCGCTCATCTCGCCCGCTACCACCCCGAAAAGGTATTCCTCCAGCTCCATTTCGACCGGCTCGCCGTCCACGCTGACAGTAAGAACGCTCGAGGGCAGCTCTATCCGTTCCCCGCGCTCCTCTTCGAGCCCGCCGCTGTCCGCGCTTACCTCATCCGGCACGAGCCAGAGCGGTTTGGGCCCCGCCGCGGGCACTTTCCTGCCGCCGCCGCGGAATATCAGCGCTCCCGCGGCAAGCCCCGCGATCAGGCCCAGTATCAGCTCCCGTCCACGCATAGCATTCTTCCTCCGTTAACAGATGATGGATACATTACTGTGTATGCGTTTCGGGCCGTTTTATGCACGCGCCCCTCGCTTGACAGTCCCGCCGTTTCTGTTGTATAATACTTAAGATATAAAATAACGGGAGGCCGCCTGTGGATACAAAACTTTTCGTTTCATATAAGGACCGTATGCTGGAGAACTGCGGCAGGGTGATAATCGGCAAGGAAGAGGTCATCCGCCAGATCTCCGTCTGCCTCGTGGCGTCCGGTCACGTGCTCCTCGAGGACCTTCCCGGCACGGGCAAGACAATGCTCCTGCGCGCATTCGCCAAGTGCATCGGCGGCGATTTCCGCAGGATACAGTTCACGCCGGACATACTGCCCTCCGACCTGACCGGCATCCATTTTTTCAATCAAAAGCTTGGGGAATTCGAGTTCAGGCCGGGCCCCCTCTTTGCTAACGTCGTGCTCGCGGACGAGATCAACCGCGCCGTTCCCCGCAGTCAGTCCGCGCTGCTCGAGGTAATGGAGGAGCGCCAGATATCCATTGACGGCGAGACCTACAGATTGGACGAGCCCTACATAGTCATGGCGACCCAGAATCCCATCGAATCCTACGGCACCTTCCCCCTGCCCGAGGCGCAGCTCGACCGCTTCTTTATGAAGCTCTCCTTGGGCTATATGACCCCCGAGCAGGAGATAAGCGTGCTCCGCCGCGAGGATACGCGCGACATAATAGACAAGCTCCCCGTCGCGGTGACTCAGGAGGAGCTCGCGCTGCTTCGCCGCTCCTTCCGCGAGGTGGAGGTGAGCCAGGACGTCGCCGAATACATAATGAGCATAATCTCCGCCACCCGCGAGAGCGACCGCCTTGCCTACGGCGTCTCCGCGAGGGGCAGCCTGGCGCTCTATAAGGCCGCGCAGATCACCGCCGCCATGGAGGGCCGGAACTACGTTATTCCCGAGGACGTCAAGCGGGAGGCGATCCCCGTGCTCGCGCACCGCATGGCGAACGTCAGCCGCAGTCATCTGGACACCAACACTTTCGTTTCGGGGCTCCTGGACGAGCTTCCCGTTCCGCTGGAGTAAAATGCCCGCTTCGCTCATAATCGCCATAATATTCGCGGTCGTATCGGGCCTCGTCGCGCTGGAGATCATCAGCCTGACCGGGAGGGCCGATAAGCTTGTCTATGCCTGCGACGTGAATATGAGCCTTTGCGAGCCGGACGAGCTTGTGACGCTTACCTTCCGCGTGCGCAACGCCTCGCTCCTGCCCGTCATGTACGCTGGCTTTTCCGTGCTCTTCGACGACGCGATAGAGGTGCGCGAGAGCGATGAATGGCTCGCAAAACACATCCAAGGCGGGCTTTTCGGCAATATGTTCTCCTTCGATTTCTTCCTCCTGCCGCACAGGACCTTCAAGGGCAGCATCCGCTTCTCCGTGAAGGAGCGCGGCCTGCACCGCATAGGCAGGGTGTATATTGAGCGCGGCGATTTCATGGGCTTCAAGTCCCGCGTCAGATCCTTCGATATTTCCAAGCAGATGATCTGCACCGCCCGCCCCTGCGAGGACGAGCCGGAGATAAAGGCGCTCGGCGGGTTTTTGGGTGATATCTCCGTCCGCCGCTTCATATGCGAGGATCCGAGCCTCGTGCTTGGCTTCCGCGAATACACCGGCAGCGAGCCGTTAAAGAGCATTTCATGGACGCAGACCGCCAAGACGGGCGCGCTGATGGTCAAAAAGCACGATTTTACCGTCGATACCGACGTCGCCGTGGTAATGGATATCAAGTTCACCGAAAGGCCGGTCGCCGAGCGCTGTCTTTCACTGCTGCGCACCGTCTGCGATGCGCTCGAAAGCGCCCGCATACCCTACGCCGTATTCTCGAACGGCGATATTTTCGAGATCGAAAAGGGCAGCGGCAGGACGCATAATTTCGCCGTGCAGCGCAGGATAGGCCTTTCAAGGTTCGTAAAATACTCGAGCCTTCCCGATCTCGTATCGCACGTGGCGTCCACCGGCGGGAGCAAGCGCGGCTGCATAGTTATCACCCCCAAGCTCGAGCCCGAGACCTCCGCCTGCATAGCCATGCTCGACGCCTCCTCCGGCGTCCCCACCTTCGTGCTGACGGGCGAGCTGCCGAAGCCCGAAGCGCCGGAAAAGGAGGGCGAAGCCGCATGAGGAATTTCGTATCCTACCGCCTGACCTCGCACGTTCTTTTCGTCTGCGCCTTCCTGCTCCTCTTTGCTCCGTACAGGTCGGATCAGTTGCTCTTTGCCGTATTCCCGGCGCTCGTATTCTTCTCGAGCTTCATCGCCGTCCGCTTCGCCTCCGCCCTTCCCCGCGCCGCGCTGGGGCTCGTGCCCGCTCTCGCTCTGCTGATACCCCATTCCGGCGGGCTTTACACGCTCGCCGCCGTGCTCCTGCTCTCCGCCTACTGCGCCGCGGTGCTCGGCATGGGCAATTTCGGCTTCGAGATATGGCAGTACCGCCCCGAGCTCGGAGCTCTGCTTGCGATCGCCTTCCTTTACTTCCTCGCCTCGTTCTTCCTCGAGCTCTCGTATCCGACTCCGATATTCATGATGGCGGCCTCCGTGATATTCGGCTTCCTCGCCATACGCGCCATGCGTTCGGGCAGCGCCCTGAGCCGCGGCTGGCAGGCGGGCAGCGCCGGCTTCTTCCTTGCCGCTCTCGCGGGGCTCGTCGCCGTCGGCGTGCTCCTTTGGGCCATGATACCCCTCTACAAGCTGCTGGCCCACGCCGTCGCCTGGATCTGGGGCGGGCTCATGGTGCTCATAGTCAAGCTTTTCACGTTACTTATGGGCATAGCCGATCCCATCGAGGAGGATCTCCCGGAGCTGACGCCCGAGCCGAGCGAGGACGTTTTTGAGCCGCTTTCGCCCGGAAGCAGCTCCGCTTCGCATAATTACAGCGTCGATGGGCAGGGCATCAATATCGACTGGCGTATAGTGCTTGCGGCGATCGGCGTGATACTCGCCGTCGTCGCCGTTATACTGCTCGTCAGGAGCATCGGCAGGAGGGGAAAGCGCCAGTATTCCGCCGAAATCAAATTCGAGGACTACCCCCGGAGCGATGACGACGGCCGGCGCGGCAAGCGCCGCCGCGGACGCAGGCGCGCCACGAACGCCGAAAAGATCCGCGCCGTCTACCGCAGTTATCTCTCGTTCCTCAGCCGCAACGGCATACGCCGCCGGTGCGCCTCGACCACGCAGGACATCTCCGACGAGGCGAACGAGATACTCATAGAGACCGACGAGCTCCTGCGCGTCGTCTACCGCAGGGCAAGATACGGCCTGGACGAGATCACGGACGAGGACGTCGCCGCCGCGGAGGAAGCGTATCTGCGGCTCGTGAACGACAGAAATTTGAAAAAACCCGTGTAAAACAAGAAAAACCGCGCATTTGGGCGCATTCACTTAAAGATACACAGCCTCAAAAGGTATCTTTTTGCGCCGGG
>CAMZFO010000117.1 GCA_947306125.1 uncultured Clostridia bacterium
AGGGACGGCCCGAAATGCTTTCTCGATTAGCAAAACCAAAGGTTTTGCGACGCTCCCTCACTTTTACGACATTTTCCTCTTTTCTTTTTGCTTACTTTGATGTATAATCCGGATGAAAAAAAGTCCGGAGAAAAAAATCGGAGAAAAAAATGAACGACAAAAGCAAAAAAAGTATTATGGCCGCGCTGTGCGCGCTCATGCTCATATTCACCGCCGTATGCGCCTTTGCGGGCTGCTGGCTGAATAATTATATCGGTAAGCCCGAGGGCGATCCAGGGGCCTCGGAGCAGGCCGCGGATCCGTCTGCGGAGGCAGCTGCCGCGGCGACAGCCGAAGCAACGGCGGAGGCGTCTGCGGAGCAGACCGCAGAGCAGACTGCAGAGCAGACTGCTCCGGCGACCGATCTCCCCGAGGTACTGCGCCTCACGGAGATCGTGAACGGGCCGCAGGGCTGGGTGGAGCTTGAGAACGCCGGCGCCGCGCCCGCGGAGCTTTCCGCCTACACTCTGACCGACGACATCGCGGAGCCCGCCAAATTCCGCTTCCCCGCGGACGTTCTCGCCCCGGGCGAGCTTGCGGTGGTCGAGCTTACGGGCGAGGGCGGAGCGCCCTATACCGCCTCCTTCAAGGTCAGCCGCTCCGAAAACGGCATATTCCTGTTCAGGGGCAATGAGCTTGTTTCGAAGCTCATGTTCTCCACGCCCATGCCCGAGGGCGTTTCCGCCGTTTGCGCGGAGGACGGCGTGCGCTACACCGCCTATCCCACCAAGGGCGAGCCCAATTCCGACCGCACCTTTGCTTCGCTCGAGTGGACGGACGCGGAGCTTTCCGACCCCTCC
The DNA here is from genome assembly GCA_947306125.1 of uncultured Clostridia bacterium. Lineage (GTDB taxonomy): Bacteria > Bacillota > Clostridia > Christensenellales > CAG-138 > UBA3857. The sequence goes on from CAMZFO010000117.1 coordinate 840, forward strand.
ACGGTGCTCATAATAAACGAGGCGCTGGCGGACAACAAATACGGCATGACCGATCAGGATGGCGACCGCTGCGACTGGGTGGAGCTGATGAACGTCTCGGACGACCCGGTGGATCTTTCCTATTATTATATCTCCGACGATCCCGAGGAGCCGCTGAAATTCCGTCTGCCCAAGGTCTCGCTGCCGCCGCATAAATACGTCCTGATATTCCTTTCCGAGAAGGAGGGGACGAATGGCGAGATACACGCCTCCTTCAAGCTCTCCCCCGGCGAAACGATAGTGCTCGCCAAGCTCGACGGCATGAAGCTCGACAAGCTGGAGATCCCCGAGGGCATAAACCCGAACGTCTCCGTCGGGCGCGGCGCGGGCAACGCCGTGTTCTATTACCCCGCTCCGACCCCCGGCTCGGCGAACACCACATACGGCTATGAGAAATACGCCGACGCGGGCGCGTTCAACGCGAACTCGGTCTATTTCAGCGAGGTATGCGCCGTGACCGCGCCGAGGAGCGGCGAGTCGGACTGGATAGAGCTCTATAACGGCGGGAGCTCGGCGGTGAGCCTTGTCGGATGGAGCATCACCGACGACCCCTTCGACCTCAAATACACCATAAGCTCGTTAAAGCTCGGCGCGGGGGATTATGCGGCGATAAGCTGCTCCAAGCTGGGCTTTTCCGTCTCGAACGCAGGCGAAACGCTCTATCTTTTCGACTCCGAGGGCGCCCTGCGGGACGAGTTCCGGACGGGCGCGACCACTCTCGGCATGACCAGCGGCAGGGACACGCGCTCAAATTCATCGGAGCGCGTTTTTTTCACCAAGGCCACCCGCGGGTATAATAACTCCTCTCCGCTCTCCGGCTGCGCCGCCGAGCCCGTATTCTCCCGCAATACGCTCTACGCGGGCAGCGCCTTCGAGCTGAGCATAACGAGCTCCACCCCGGGCGCGGAGGTGCGCTACACGACCGACGGCTCGACCCCCACGAGGGATTCGAAGCTCTGCTCCGGCCCCATAACGGTCTCGAAGAACGTCGTTATAAAGGCGCGCGCCTTCCGCGACGGCATGGCGCCGAGCCCCGTCGCCGCGCACACGTTCGTATTCGGGAGCGAGCACACGCTTCCCGTCGTCTGCCTTTCCATGAGCGGCTCGGATTACAGCCGCATGTATACCGCCGTCATGGGCGAGGGCGGAGGCGTGACCAAGGGCGACGAGGTCCCCTGCTTCATGGAGTATTTCGTGGACGGACGCCTTGCCATCTCCTCCGGCGCGGGAGTGCGCGTCAGCGGCGCCTCCACCGCCGTATACCCGCAGAAGTCGCTTGCCCTCTATTTCCGCGCCGGCTACGGCAGGTCGAGCCTCGATATCCCCCTCTTCCCCGGGTGCAAGGTCTCGAGCTTCCGTTCGCTCGTGCTTCGCAACAGCGGGCAGGACGCGAGCTTCGCGCATATCCGCGACTCATTCGTAAGTAAGGTGGCGCGGGATTTCAATATCGACTCCGCCGCGTTCCGCCCCGTCATAGTCTACATAAACGGCAATTACCGCGGCATATACGACCTCAAGGAGAATCTGAACGAGGACTACCTCGTGTCCCATCACGGCGCGGTCCGTTCGCACGTGGAGACCATCCGCCGCAACGGAAAGGCGATAGCGGGGACAAGCGCGCAGTTCAAGAGCATGCTCGAGATGTGCCGCACGCTCGATTTCTCCAAGCAGGAGAATTTCGACAAGCTCAAGAAGCTGGTGGACACGGACTCCATAATGGATTACCTCATACTCCGCACCTATTTCACCGATGCGGATATGTATAATCAGAAGTATTGGCACACCACGGACAATAAGGTGCGCTGGCGCTCGGTGCTCTACGATTCCGATTACGCCCTCATGGGCAATTATCCCGGCGCGAGCGTGCTCTCGACCTATTTTAACCCCAACGGCTTCATCTCGTACCACGGCTTTTACACGCAGATGGACATTTTCTGCGCCTGCAATCAGAACAAGGCCTGGCGGGACAAATTCATCACGCGCTATATATGGGCCGTCAAATACCGCTTCGACCCGGACAGGCTGCTGCCCGTTTACGACGCGCTCGTGAATCAGTATAAGCCGGAGATGAAGGCGCATATCGCAAGATGGCATATGCCCTCCTCGTACGATAAATGGCTTGAGGAGGTCGAGGGCCTGAGGAACTGCCTGAAAAAGCGCCCCGAATACGCGCTGAAGAACCTAAAGAGCTTCTACGGGCTCTCCGACGCGGAGTTCAATAAATACGTCGAGCAGGCGAAGAAGCTGGCGGGCGGATAAGGAGCAGACATGGGTAAATATTCACATCTTTCAACGGGCGAGATACTCGCCGCAATGGACCGGGAAAAGCAGGTTTTCATAACCCGCCCGCAGTTTGTGCTGGCGCTCGTTTCCTGGGCCGTCTCGATCATCGCCGTGCCCGCGGCCGCGCTCTTTCCCAAGGCGCTCGTTTGGATCGCGGCGGGGGTTTTCGCTCTGACCGTCGCCGTGGCCGCCGTGACGGGCATTTTCACGGGCAAATTCCCCTATAAGCTCGAAAAGCCCCGCGACGCGCTCGACTGGGCGAACACCTTCGTCTATTATCTCTCCATAGTCGTTTTCGCCTTCGCCTTCTTCATATCCGTCACGAGCGGCGGCGTCCCCCGCGAGACCGCCTCCGGCTACGCGATAATGAACGGCAAGACCGTGCTGCACGAGCTCACGCGCGAAAGCTGGCGCTTCTATTCCGCCGCCCGCGGCGCCATGACCTCCATACTCACCCTCTTCAACTGTATGCAGTTGGGGTACGTCAGGAAGAATATGCGGTATTGAAAAACAGCATAAAAGCAGCGGCTCCTTGGCTCAATAAGGGGCCGCTGTTTGTTTTGATCGGCGGGGCGGGCTTACGGAATGATATCCGTTTCCTGCGGCAACCGGCCCCCGGGGCGGGGGGCTGATAACTGATAACTGACAACTGACAGTTGGGAAGGCAGCCGTCCTCTTGGCCTTCCCCCCTGCGGGGAAGGGGGACCGCGGCAGCGAAGCGTCGCCGTGGTGGATGAGGGTAAGAGCCGGAATGCCTATGACCCGGTCTCGTGCTCAAAGTGCTTTCACCCTCATCCGTCATTTCTCCCGTTGGTCGAAATGCCACCTTCCCCGCAAGGGGAAGGCCCACCGTTGCGGCGACCGACCAAAAGGCTTCTCCCCGCCGGTGGAGAAGCCGGAGCGTCCGGGCCTTTTGCCGGCGCCGAAAAGGAAAGCAGGTTTTTCGGCCTGCTTTGTTTTTACACGAACTATGCCAAGATCTTGTTTGTTTTCATTCGATTCACCCCGCGTTCTTAAGGCCGGCAAACAGTCCGGTGAAATCCTGAAGGGAGTATACCTTTATTTTGCCCAGGTCGGAATGCGGCGAGGAGCCGTCGGAAAGCTTGTCGGCAAGCAGCTCGTCCGAAGGCCGGATGCTCTTTACAAGCTCCGAAATAAGCTCGGGAGTGCTGACGTTACGGAGCGTTATCCCGGGGCACTTCCAGTTTGTATTGTAGCTGAAAAGCACGTCATAGTCGATCAGATAATCCGTCCCATCCTCCGCCTCGGCAATGTAGAGCGCCGAAAGATCGTGAGCGGTAAGCTCGAAGACCTTATCGTAATCCGGATATTCAAGACTCAGATCCTCCCTTTCAACAAGGAAAACCAGAAGCCTGTTCCCGTGCGTGAAGATAGGGAAATCCGAAGGACATGAGGCACACCCGAACTGCCTGAACGTGATAGTATCGGGGAGCTCGCCCTTGTAGACCTTATCCACTTTCGCCTTGTGGTAGGTGTTCATCTGATCCTCGGAAAGCCAGCTTTCGATGGTGATCTCGCACACGGCGTCCGCTTTTTCATAATCGTTCACAAGCGTCGGAATGCCGAGCCTTTTTGTACCGGCGGATACGTTCTGTGTGCAGGCCCTTTGGGGAGGCAGCGTATAGGCCGCCTTTTCGCTGCCGCAGCCAACAAAGCACAGCATCATAGCGCAGATCACGAATCCTGCCAACGCGGTCGAAACAATCGGTTTCATAAAACTATTCTCCTTTCTATACGCGGTCGCTATACGCCATTGTAGTTCAACACTACATTCACATTCTATCATCCTTTTTCTTTTTTGTCAACGTGTCTTTCCACGTTTATATCGTTTTAAATGCCGTGTTTGTCGCTTTCTCTGTCTTTCCGGCAGAAAATGTTACTTCATCTCGATTTCAACTTGGGAGCGTGGGATGCTTTTTAAAAGTCCCGCCCCGGGAAGCAGTTCGCACCAGCGTTCGGCCTTCCCCCTTGCGGGGAAGGTGGCGTTTCGACCAACGGGAGAAATGACGGATGAGGGTAAAAAGTCCTTTCTCCATATAATCCCGTCATAGGCATTCCGGCTCTTACCCTCATCCACCGCTCGTTCCTCGCGGTCCCCCTTCCCCGCAAGGGGGAAGGCAGGGAATACGGGCAGCAGAAGCCTGTGCGCATTTTCCGCATGAATGCAGTACAGGGCTCGAGGTTTTGCCGTGGCTCCCGGGGCGTTTGAATCCGCATAAAAAAGCAGACCGATCAAGGGTGCATTCACTTAAGGAGATGCAGGTTTTCAGCCGATGAAACCGGCTAAATAACAACAGATCCGGGGACGGAACGATCCTCGGATCTGTTTTCATTTTGACGGCTGAAAACCGCGAAGCGTCTCAAAAGCGGAGATTTTTGTGCCCGGCAAGGAAAAAAGCGCAGAAATACTGGTGAAGGTCTTT
>CAMZFO010000118.1 GCA_947306125.1 uncultured Clostridia bacterium
GGGGCGCAAAAAGATACCTTTTGAGGCTGTGTATCTTTAAGTGAATGCGCCCAAGCTCCGTGCTTTTTTCTTTTCCCGTATTGTTAATCTGCCCCGTTTGTGGTATCATTAGGTCAAATAAAGAGAAGAGAGGCTTTTGATTTATGAGAAGATTTCTGGCGTTTGTGGGGCTCATACTTGCCATCGGCGGCTTCGTTCTGCTGATGCTTTCCATAAAGCTCAATATCCATTTTCTGATCCCCGTGGGCATGATCGTCGCGGCGTTCCTGATACTCACCTATATCAAAAAGATGCCCTCCGAGCTTGACGAGTCCAAGCCGGCGGAGGAGGCCTTTGCCGCGGAAGGCAGGACGGAGGACGAAAAGCATGAATGAGGGGAAGAAAAAGCCGGGCATGATCGCCCGCTTTGCGAGCTATTATAAGAAGCACATAAAGCTTTTTGCGCTCGATATGGTCTGCGCTCTCATAATATCCGGCGTGGATATCGCGTTCCCGCTTTTCTCGAGGAAGGCGCTTAACGATTACATCCCCGGCGGGGCGCTGAGGCCGTTCATAGTGCTGATGACAGTATGCCTGGTCATACATATCATCCGCATGGTCTGCTCGTACATAGTCACCTATTACGGGCATATGCTGGGCGTCTATATCGAAACGGACATGAGGCGCGAGGTGTTCTCGCATCTGCAGAAGCTCGGCTTCTCATTCTACGATAAGTCGAGGACGGGCAAGCTCATGGCCAGATGCACGACCGACCTCTTCGACGTCGTCGAGCTCGCGCATCACGGCCCCGAGGACGTGTTCATATCCGTCATCACGTTCATAGGCTCGTTTATCGCAATGGCGCTCATCAACTGGCGCCTTGCCCTCGTGCTCATCGCCACCGTGCCCATCATGATGGCCTTCGTCATGTTCCTGAGGAAGCGCCTGCATCTGACCTCGCGCAGGGTGAAGGACAGCATAGCCGTAATCAACGCGGATATCGAGAGCGCGATATCCGGCGCGAGGGTCGCCAAGGCCTTCACGAACGAGGATCACGAGGTCGAAAAATTCGAGCGCGGCAACGGCAAATACATTGTCGCCAAGGGCGAGAATTATAAGGCCATGGGCCAGTTTTTCGCCGGCATGGAGTTTTTCACGACCATTCTGAAGGTCATCGTGCTCGCGATATCCGGCCTGCTCATAATACTGCACAGGGGCAATATGACCTATGAGGATCTTATAGTGTTCATGCTCTATATCTCCTCGTTCACCTCGCCCATACGCAAGCTGGCGATGTTCATGGAGCAGTATACGGCGGGCATGGCGGGCTTCCGGCGCTTCACGGAGATAATGGACACCGAGCCCACCATAGTCGATTCTCCGGACGCGATAGAGCTCGATAACGTCGTGGGCGATATCCGCTTCGATAACGTCGCGTTCTCATATAACGAGAACCGCCGCGTGCTTGAAAACATCAATATCGAGATACCGCATGGCAAGACCGTGGCTCTGGTGGGCCCCTCCGGCGGCGGAAAGACGACTCTCTGCCACCTTATCCCCAGATTCTATGAGGTCGAGTCCGGCTCCATCACCATAGACGGGCACGATATCCGCGGCGTGACACTGCGCTCGCTTCGCGGCAATATCGGCATAGTGCAGCAGGACGTGTTCCTCTTTGCCGCCTCGATAAAGGAGAATATCCGTTACGGCAGGCTCGACGCCACCGACGAGGAGATAATAGAGGCGGCCAAGGCGGCGGAGATACACGAGGACATTATGAAGATGCCCGAAGGCTACGACACCGTCGTCGGCGAGCGCGGCATCACCCTTTCGGGCGGACAGAAGCAGAGGGTGTCCATAGCGAGGATATTCTTAAAGAACCCGCCCATACTTATTCTCGACGAGGCGACGAGCGCGCTGGATTCCGCCACGGAAGCGAGGATCTCCGGGGCGCTGGAGCGCCTTTCCAAGGGCCGCACGACGCTCATAATCGCCCACAGGCTCTCCACGGTGCGAAACGCGGACGAGATAATCGTGATCGACGAAAGCGGCATACTGGAGCGCGGCACTCACCGGGAGCTGATGGAAAAGAACGGCGCTTACAGGCTCCTGCACGACGCGCAGAATCTGCTTTACGGCACATAAAACAAAAAGAGGTTTCCCATGCAGCATGAAATTTCCGCTCCAGCGCCCCTCCTGCGGGACGACGGCTCGCTCTATGAGGCCGGTTACGCGACCTATCCCATACTGATCTATGACCGCTCGCAGGTAAAGGGCGGCAAAATGCGCATCAAGGAATGGGATTACTATCTGATCTATAACGATCGCTACGCGGTCGCCCTGACCTGCGACGACAATTCCTATATGGGCATGATGAGCGTGTCGTTCATCGACCTTGAGAAGGCGCAGGAGACGACAAAGAGCATAATACTCCCGCTCACCCGGGGCAAGGTGGATATGCCCTCTTCGCCCCAGTACGGCGACGTGCATTTCGAGAACCGCAGAGTGAAGCTGAGCTTCACCCACGAATTCGAGGGCAGGAGGCTGAAGGTGCTCATGAAGCGCTTCAAGGATAAGCAGGACTTCGAGTGCGACATACTGCTCACCGACGAGCCCCGCGATTCCATGGTGATAGCCACCCCGTTCTCCGAAAAGAAGACGGCCTTCTACTATAACCAGAAGACGATAGCCATGCGCGCCTCGGGCACGGTCTGGGCATACGGAAAAAAGTATAAGTTCACCCCCGGCAATTCATACGGCCTCCTCGATTGGGGCAGGGGAGTCTGGACTTACGACAACACCTGGTATTGGAGCGCCGCGCAGGGGCAGGTGAACGGCAAAAGGTTCGGCTTCAATCTGGGATACGGCTTCGGCGACACGAGCGCGGCTTCCGAGAATATGCTCTTCGCGGAAGGTATCGCGCATAAGCTCGAGGAGGTCAGCTTCAATATCCCGAAGGACGCCGCGGGCCGCGACGATTACATGAAGCCATGGACCTTCACGTCATCGGACGGTCGGCTGAACCTCGATTTCAAGCCGATCATCGACCGCAAAAGCAAGACCTCGCTGGGTATAATAATGAGCGATCAGCATCAGGTCTTCGGCACGTTCTCAGGCACGGTCGTGCTCGATAACGGCGAAAGGCTTGAGCTGGATAAGCTGACGGGCTTTGCCGAAAAGGTCCGCAACAAGTGGTAAAAACATAATAACCGAAAGGAAATTTTGATATGAACAGCATAGTTACAGAGCTTGAAAAGATCATCTCCATAGACAGCCCCACCGGCTTTACCAAGGCCGCGGCGGATTATTTGGTCGATCGGCTGAACGCTCTCGGCTACTCGCCCGAGAGGACGAATAAGGGCTGCGTGCTCTGCTGCCTCGGCGGCGAGGGGGATCCCGTCGTTTTCAGCGCCCATCTCGACACGCTCGGCGGCATGGTCGCGGAGATAAAGGGCAACGGCAGGCTGCGCCTCACGCGCATAGGCGGCATGAACCCCAATAACGCCGAGTGCGAGAACGCGAAGGTCTATACCCGCGGCGGCAAAGTGTACGAGGGCTGTCTGCAGATGAACGATCCCAGCGTGCACGTCAACGGCGAATACTCCAAGCAGGAGCGCAGCTGGGATTCCATGGAGCTCGTGCTCGACGAGCCCGTCAAGTCAAAGGACGATACCGCGGCTCTGGGCATTGCGACGGGCGATTACGTCTGCTTCGACCCGCGCTTCCGCGTGACGGAGAAGGGCTATATCAAGAGCCGCTTTTTGGACGATAAGCTCAGCGTCGCCATCCTTGTAGATTTCGCCCGCCGCATAAAGGAGGAGAAGCTTGCCCTCCGCCGCAAGGTGTATATCTACGTCACCGTTTTCGAGGAGGTGGGCCACGGCTGTTCCTCCGGCGTGCCCGAGGACGCGATCGACATAATCTCGGTCGATATGGGCTGCGTGGGTCAGGGCCTTGCCTGCACCGAGGAGCAGGTCTCCATATGCGTCAAGGATTCCCACGGCCCGTATAATTACGATCTCACCGGCGAGCTCATCGAGACCGCGAAGAAGCTGGGGCTCGATTACGCTCTCGACGTTTACCCCTTCTACGGCTCCGACGCCGACGCCGCGCTCGACGCGGGCTACGATATGCGCCACGGCCTCATCGGCGCGGGCGTTTACGCCTCCCACGGCTATGAAAGGTCGCACGTGAACGGCGCGGAGAACACCTTGAAGCTCGTTATGGGCATGACCGTTAAGTGACAAAGGCTGCTTCGGGCCGACGGCAAACGCCATGGATACGCTGATCGAGCTATACGTAAACGAACAGTTCGACAATCTTTCCGCCGTGCTCACCTTCCGGCCGCGGCGGACGGTGTTCCTGTGCGCCGGTTTCATGCCCGAAAGGGCGACGCGGGATGGCATGATCCGCTTCATAAAGTCGGTGCGGCAGGACGCCTCCGTCCGCTTTATAGATATCGGCAACAGGTCGCTGCCATCGCTCTTCAAAAAAATAAGCGAGACGGCGCGGGAGGAGCCCGACTGCGCGGTGGATATGACCGGCGGCCCCACGGGCGCGCTCATCGCCGCGCACAGGTATTGCCAAAATAACCGGGTCAAGTCGTTTTTCTACGACGGCCGCAGGAAAAGGTTCGTCAATATTCTCGGCATGGCGGGGGAGATATCGAGGGCGAAGCTTCCCGCCTTCACGATACCGCAGCTCATCTCGATGTGCGGCGGGCGGGTGACGGGCAGCGGGCATTCCGTGAAGCCGCTCGAAAAGAATCTGGAGTGCGCCAAGCGCGTGCTCGATATCTACTGCGCGGAGCTCGTCCCGTGGAACGCGCTCTCGGAGTATCTGCAGTACGGCTGCAAGCATTATTACGACTCCAAGACCCAGCTCTTCATAGGCCCCTCGACCCTGCTCAATAACTCCCAGCTCCTTTACGCCAACAAGCGCATAATGGGGCAGCTTGCCGAGGCCGGGGCGATACTCGAGCTCGCCACGGACGGCGAGAGCGTGAGCTTCCGCTTCAAAAACGGCTTCATAAAGGAGCTTTTGACCACGGTCGGGATGTGCCTCGAGCTGCTGATATACCTTTCCGCGGTCGAGTGCGGCGAATATGACGACGTGGATATGAGCGTGATATTCGATTGGGACGGAGTGATACACGGCGGCTTCAACGACACCGTGAACGAGATCGACGACGTGATGACAAGGGGCCTTTCGTCCACCTTCGTCTCCTGCAAGTCCTCCCGCCCCGATACCCGCGATCTTTACGAGATCAGCTATCTTGCCTCCCGCTTCGGCGGCAGGAACGCGCAGGCCGTGCTTGCGACGGCCTCGGATCTTTCCGGCGAGTCCTGGGCGAACTATATGCGCGCACGCGATATGGGCGTCGCCGTGATAGAGCGCGGCGATATCGAAAAGGGCAGGGAGCATATAGCAAGGCTTCTGCTGGAGCCCGTATGGCTCGCGGAGCGCCCGACAAAATAAGCAAATAAGCTGTAAAACCGTAGGCTTATGCCTGCGGTTTTTTGTAGTGTAAAACCACTCGCTGGGCGAGTGGTTCAGGGAAGCCTACAGGCG
>CAMZFO010000119.1 GCA_947306125.1 uncultured Clostridia bacterium
CGAAGATCGCCTGCGCAATGAAATAAGGCTCTAACGCAAAAAGGCTGTGCCGCAATGCACAGCCTTTTTATGTTAGCTTTTTTACATATCGATCACTTCAAGATCCTTGAACTCGGCAAGAGCGGAGTCGCAGCCGACCACGCACACCCTGCCGTTTTCGGCGCAGCTGTCGAGCACGCCGCAGAGCCCGAGCAGGGTCTCCCTGTCGGCGCCGAGCATCTCGGAGCGGATCCTCCTGGCCTTCTCGTAAGTCTTGCCGTCGAGGCAATCCATGTCCGCCGCGGCGCCCATCTCCGCCGGGGAGCGGAGGGGCTCGGTATTGCCTATCGCGGAGATTATGAACTTGGTGAGATCCTCGCTGCCCTCACAGAAATCGGCGATGAAAGCGGACTCCTCGGAGAACACGCCGATGCTCCTTGCGGGAGAGGGATCGCGGTAGGTATAGTGGCATATGGTGCCGCGCTCGTTGACGTTGAGGCCGACGCCGTAAGCGCCGCCCTGCACGCGCACCTTGTTCCAAAGGAAGTTCAGGGAGATTATGTTCGCCGCGACCTTCATTGCACCGCTCATATCGGGCACGAGCACGCCCTTTTCGGCAAAGCTGACCTGCGCGGGGATGCGTATGCCGAGCTTCTCGGGCAGCGGGCTGTCATAATGCACCTCTTCGGGAGCGGGAGCGCCCTCGGGAAGCGTCTTCAGTACCCCGCAGAGGCAGGGCATATCGGAAGCCGTCACGCCGACGGTGAGCCTTGCCTTTACGAGCGCCGTATCGCGGATGCGGGTAAGGGTGTCTATGAGCTCGCCGCTCTTTTCCGCAAAGCTCTTTGCCAGACCCCTGACGCAGCACCTGTAGGTGAAGCCGTTCGTCGCCTCGGCGACCACGGCGGCGGAGAGATAATGCGAATTGACCGCGGTAAGGCCTATCGCGTGGCCCGCCATTATGCAGCGCTGCTTGGAGGACTCGTCGAGCTGGAGCACTATCTCCTTTATGCGGTCGGGCTCGTCGAAGCGGGTAGCCGTCAGTATCTCGACGAGTATCTCCTGCGCCTTCTCAAGATTCTCCTCGAGCACGTCGCAGAATACGGCGAGATACGGCGTGCAGACCTCGGGGCGGGGGCTCGAAGCCTTCACCTCGAAGCTCAGCTTGCCTATGTAGGTCTTTATGAGCTTCTGCAGCTCGGCGACGGAATACTTCGCGGTCGGCAGCTTGGCAAGGAGCGCCGCCATAACACCCGCCCTCGAAAGCTCGGCAACGCCGAGATCGGTGAGCTTGAAATAGAGATTGAGATGGACTATGCCGCGGGAGGGCACCTTGTGGAACATGACCTTTACGCCGCGCCTCTCCATGAGCTCGGTGGGCACGATAAGGGGCTCGGGGCTGACCTCGGAAAGGGGCAGCACGGGTATGGTCGCGGTATCCTCGGGGGAATCGGGCGCCTGCTGCCATGCGTGGAGACGGTCGTTCGCCTCCGCAAGCTCCTTCCTCTCCTCCTCGCCGAGAGCGGCATATATCCTCTCCGCCCTCTCCGCTTCCTCGGCGCGGAGCTTTTCGCCGTGTTCCCTGGAGGGGAGCACGGTGAGCAGGGACATATCCTCAAAATCGAACAGCTCGCGCAGGAGCCTGTCGAAGCCGCCGTTTTCGGCCTCCTCGCGCATAGCGGCGATGTCGGCGTCGTTTTCGAGCCAGAGCAGGGGGTCGCCGCCATAGAGGGAGCTCGAATAGCTCACTATGCAGCGGATGAGGCCCGCGGGCTCCTCCATGTCCTTTATGCGGAAGGCGTAGCGGTTGATATAGGCCGTGAGCAGGGACTTATCGAGGCCCTTTTCAAGCAGAGCGGCGACGGTCTCCTCCGTCTTCTTCCTTACAGCCTCGGCCTTATCCGCTTCGGTATTGCGCACGACGAGTGTGAGCATGGGCTGCGCTATGCCGTCCATGACGTTGAGCTCGACGTCCTCGCCGAGTCCCGCGTCCAGTATGGCGCGCTTTAACGGGGATTCGTTGGTATCCGCGAGCAGGCTGCTGAGCACGTCCGCCATCATCACGCGGCGCTTCTGCGACCAGTCGCCGACGATCCTGCCGTAAGCGACCATCGCTTTGCCGGAGGTCTCCTCATCGGGGCCCACCTCGTAATAGAGCGTGTTCTTACCGGGACGGGGCTGCTGCATGGGTATCTCGTGCAGCGCCTCCGCGCGCTCTGCGCCGCCGACGTAAGCGTCGATCATGGCGAGCGTCTTCTCAAGGGGAACGTCGCCGTCGAGGAACACCCTCGCATTGGAGGGGTGATAATACTTGTGGTACATCGCCTTATACTGCTCATAAGTGAGCTCGGGGATGACCGCGGGATCGCCGCCGGAATTGAAGCCGTAGCAGTTATCCGGGAAGAGCAGACCGTTCATGCCCTCCTCGAGTATATCGTCGATGCCGGAGGTGGCGCCCTTCATTTCGTTATAGACCACGCCGTTGATAAAGGGCTTGCCGTCCTCCCCCACCTCAAGATGCCAGCCCTCCTGACGGAAGGCGTTGGGATCGATAACGCAGCGGGGTGCGAACACGGCGTCCAGATATACGGAGGTCAGATTCAGAAAATCCGCCTCGTTGCGGCTGGAGACCGGGTAAATGGTCTTGTCGGGGAACGTCATTGCGTTGAGGAAGGTGTTCATGGAGCTCTTCATAAGATCCACGAAGGGCTCCTTGACGGGGTATTTTTCGGAGCCGCAGAGCACCGAATGCTCCAGTATGTGGAACACGCCCGTGGAATCCTCGGGAAGGGTCTTGAAGCCGACGCAGAAGAGCTTGTTGGGATCGCCGTTGTCCACCCAGCAGAGCTCGGTGCCGACCTTCTCGTGACGCATCTCGTAAAATACGCCGCCGAGCTCCGCGCTCTCACGCGCGCGCACGACCTTAAAACCGTTGATCACAGTTCCGAGTTCAAGTTTCATATGGGGAATTGCCTCCTTAGATCGTATTTTGACCCGTATATATTAATCCTTTTGAGGCAGATTGTCAATCGGATTCGCATTGCACAATATTTTTATTGTGTTGCGATAAATTATTGTTGACATCCTTCCGCGAATGGGTTATAATAAGCTCATCCAATGAAATCGGAGGAAATCAAAATGGATCAGAAAAAGCTTTCGCTGCTGCTCAAGGCGGTCATAATCGGCGTCGTGCTCTGCGCGCTGCTGGTTTACGCCTTCATAATCCCCTCTTACGGCAAAATGCTCATCGTCGAAGGCGGGCCGGGATTTGAAAAATTCTACACCCCGTGGCTCGTGGTGTTCTGGATCACCGCTCTGCCCGTGCTTGCGGGCATGGCGCTTGCGTGGATAATCGCCTCAAACATCGGAAAGGGCCGCTCCTTCTGTATGCAGAACGCCAAGCTGTTAAAGGCGATAGCGATACTCGCGGCCTGCGACGCGGGGTTCTTCTTCATTGCAAACGCAGTTATGCTGCTGCTTAATATGAACCACCCCGGGTACGTGCTGCTTTCGCTCCTGCCCTGCTTTGCCGGCGCCGCCATCTGCATAATCTGCGCCGCGCTTTCGCACTACACCTACAAGGCCGCGCTGCTGCAGGAGCAGAGCGACCTGACCATATGAGGAGGCGCATATGAACGGCATTTATGATGAAGAGCTCCTTCCCGGAGAGCTTGTTTTCAATATCGACGTGATGCTTGCAAAGCGCAAGATACGCGTCGGCGACCTTGCGGATAAGGTGGGCATCACCATATCCAATCTTTCCGTGCTGAAGAACGGCAAGGCGAAGGCGCTGAAGGTCTCCACGCTCATAAAGCTCTGCGCGGCGCTCGACTGCCAGCCGGGGGATATACTTGAATACAGGCCGAAGGGAGCGGATAAGGTATGAGCCCGCTCCGACGTATTGCCGCGCTCGCTGCGCTTGCGCTCTGCCTGCTCTTTGCGGGCTGCTCCTTTAAGAGCTTGGTCCGCAGGCCTTTCTTCGCACAGTTCCCAAAGGGCTTCACCTCCTGCGAGGAGCATTTCGACCCCGAGGCTTTTCAGGACTCCGTCGATTACTGCAAATACTTTTACCCCGACGCCGAGGGCTTTAAGGCAGATGCGCGCTTCAAGCCCGTTTCGGAGGTCGGCACGGAAAGCATCGCGGGGTATTTTGAAAACTTCCGCGGCTGGATGGAAACCTGCGGCAGGCTTTCGGAATACGACTTCGACCCCGCCGTGATTTCGGGTGACGATTTTGTGAAGATCAGGACGGAACCCCATTTCACCGAATACGATGATTATACGCTTTGGTATTTCGACGTTCAGTCCTGCACGATGTACTATATCCACGCGAATATTTGAGGAGGAACGGAATGAAAAAGGGCTCGAAATGGGAAAAGGCTTATTCTATCGTATATTTGATCATGCCGGCGCTGTTTTTGCTGATGTACCTTCCCATTTGGGGCGAAACGTATTTCAGGATCGGCGGCAGCACGGTCGGCACAGCATTGTTTTCCCTTCAAGTGCTTTGCCTGCTTTTGGCCGCCGTAAATCTCATACTCGTCCTCAAGGGCCGGGTAACTCCCCTTTTTTACGCCGCCGCAGTGTTGTCAAGTCTTGACGTGGTGCTCCTGCTCGTTTTCGGATTCATTTTTATACTGGCGCTTTCGGGAGTGCCGCTGATACCGCCGCAGGATTGAAGGGCCCGCTGCGGATAGGTTTATCACGATCAGTAAGGAGGATAGGCTCAAATGGAAGAAACCGCATACAGCGCAAGGGAAAAAGCGGCCTCGGCCCTCACCTGCGCGGCATTCGTCGTCTATGCGGCGTTCCCGGTGTTTTATCTTTTGGGCACGCTTGTGTTCAAGGTCGACGCCTATATTTCAAGCACGCTTATATGGGCTGCCATACTCCTGCTTTCTGCCGTTTCCGAGCTCGTTATTTCGATCAAAAAACAGCCGCTTTCAAAAAGCGCCAAGCTGATGCTCGGTCTGCTGCCCGCTTTGGCCGTCGTCAACTGGCTGCTGATACTCGATAATTCCGCGGAAGACCATATTATCGAATTGACTTTTACGGTCGGAATGCTCATCTGCTGCCTTGTGATAACGGCTTACGTCAGCTTTAAGAGCACCGGCAAAGGGAAATGGGCGAGCATGATCATTCCGTGCGTTATCGCGCTTCCGCTGTGCGTTCTCAGCTTCTTTGCGATATTCTTCGGAACTATCGGCGAAACGACGGTCGTTGAGCGTGTTTTTTCTCCCGACGGCACGAAGTATGCGGAGATACTTGACGATGATCAGGGAGCGCTTGGCGGGAACACTTACGTTTCAGTCCGTCGGAATATAGACGGCGGCGTTCTTGTTTTCAGATGGAGAGCGCTTCCGATCTATGTTTATCAGGGCAAATGGGGCGAATTTCAAGATATGAAGCTGGAATGGAAGGACGATGATACGCTGTTGATCGACGGAAAAGAATACGGGATAAACGAAAGCGGCCCACGCTGAAGGGTGCATTCACTTAAGGAGATGCAGGTTTTCAGCCGATAAAACCCGCTTAA
>CAMZFO010000120.1 GCA_947306125.1 uncultured Clostridia bacterium
GTATCCTTTCGGCAAGGCGCCTTGCAAGCTCGGCCTCGAGCCCCGTCCCGCCCTCGCAGAAGCCGGGGATATCGTCCCTCACGCCGACCGTCAGTATGCCCTTCGACTCTATGCGTCCTATCTCAACGGAGTTCATGAGCTGTGTTTCGGGTTTCAGGAATCTCGCCGCGATGAGCCCCAGTATGAGCAGGGCGAAGGCAATAAGCCCCCAGCGCAGCCAGCGCCCCTCGCGCCCCTTGAGGGTCGGGAGCTGCCTTAATCTGTCTGCGAGCCGCGGGGGGAGCCCCTTCTCGGCGCCTAACTTGTAAGGATTCCTTCTCATATCATAATATTATATCAGACCGGAAGGGGTTTGGCAACTTCGAACCGAAAACGGTTTCGGCTCCCAATATTACAGCGAGAGAATGGCTGCAAAACAAAGGGCTCGAAGCTGCTGCGTTCCGAGGCCCCTGCCTTCTTATTTGAAGATGGACGCTTGCTTCTGCTCGGCCATACCATGCCGACCGGTATCGAAACTTATTTTTTAGGCAACTTGTGATATCCAAGCGGAGCGCCTAAACCGTCTTTTATTATGCTGTCGTCCACGTAAAGCTTCCGACCGTCATTCATTTTCAGCTTTGCGACGAAGCGTATTTTGCGGTTGGTCGGCATGCGGTTATAGAATCGCCGCTCGCGCGAGGAGACGCAATCGCGGTATGAATAGGAACGTCGTTTTCCGAAAGCGCTGCAATATATGAAATGATCGCGGTAAAGCTCCACCTTAGTATTATAAGCGCGCAGCGCATAGTAAAAGAACATACCGGAAAACAGCACCGTACCCGTTATCCACAGCGCAGACGTGATCGGGTAAAGCAGCATATTGTATCCGGACGGATCCGTGTAGAGCAGAAAGAATAACCCGGTTGCCAGCGCTGCTGCGCCGTATATGAGCATTATCCACGTCACGCCTTTGCGCTGTTCCAGATACAGCACCTTCTGCGCCTGCTCGCCGCTGTCGTCGAACACGCCTTTCGCTGCCTCGGCGTCATGATCGGGTATGCCGAGGGAATTAAGCTTTTTTAGCATTTCCGCTCTAATTCCGATATCGGCGTCGATGATGAGCGATCTGTCCCGCATGTGAAGCCGGAGACCGTAATCCGTCTCCCGGTACCAGATAACCTCTTTGTATGAGAAACAGCATTCGTTTCCGAGCCAAGTGCGGTATGCAAAACCATCGTCGTTCAGCTTTATACTGCGATTGAGCATCGCAATAAGCACGCCGAGCGACGCAAGCGCTAACGCCCCGAACAATACGGTAAATGCGATCATTCCGGAGGAGAATACCCACTTCTTCGCCGCAAGCGCAATAAACGGTATCAGTACCGATACCGCGAGCAGCACGCTGGCGGTTGCTATTTCGCCTTTTTTTGCTTTCCCGTTCATTGCAAATAATATGAAGTTCGGCAGACCGCGAGGCCGCCGCTGACTATTTGAAGTAGAAGAATCCGTCGCGGACAAGGCCGGGATGCGCGGAGACGTATTCGGCCGCCAGTTTTTCGATGTATCGCCAATGATCTTCGTTGAAGAGGGAGGTGCGCGCCGCCGCTTTTTCATCGTCCGAGCAGAGGAAGAGCTGGACGACGGGGACAAACTCCGCGTATTTCCGGGAACAGCAGGGGCCGGGGAAAATATCGGACGCTATACCTGAGCCGGCGCTCTCCAGATACACGTTCGACGTGACGAGACGGCTCCCTTTGGAAAGGCCGTACTGTTCGGCGAGCTCCTTGGGAAACTCCAGCATAACGACGGTGTCGAACTCGTCGGAATAGGCCGCGATCATAAAAGGATCGGCGCTTACAACGACTGCGGGCTGAATGTCGCCCTCCAACAGATAAGCGGCGACCTCTTGAATGCGCATATCGGCGCGCATCTTTTCGCCCAACTTCTTGAAGCTGCCGAATTTTGAGAAGATCAGCCTGCGTATTGCATAGTACTTTTTATTGGAAAACTTCGCGCTGCCGCGATTGTCGGGTCTTGAACCGAGCATAGTGTGCCTCCTATGGTATTCTGAAAACGAGCTTCAGTATTTGATCCGCGTACAGCGAAATGATACCATGTTTGATGAATAATTGCAACCGCTGCGCGCCTTGGCACGCGCTCTTTCTTTTGCATAGCGATCTCACGAACCGACTTTTGCACCTTGCTTCCGCCGCGCAGGCTTCCTTGTGGATACACCGACACGAGCAATATATTAAAAAATCTCCCGTCGGACTTGAAAAACAAATTAAAAGTGTTATTATATAAGTTGGATCGCCGCGTGCCTTTTTCGGCCCGGCGCGCCGAAATACAGCAGCATTGTAAAACGGGAGGATCATTTCGACATGGAAATCAAGAAAACCGGTGTTGCCGGAACTATGGAGTCCAGCGATATCATCGTCAGGATCGAGCCTAAGGAGACCGAGGGCGTCGAGCTGAAGCTGGAGAGCGCCGTAATGCAGCAGTACGGCAGGCAGATCGAGAAGGTCATTCGCGAGACCCTTGAAGAGCTCGGCGTTACCCGCGCATACGTGGACGCCGTCGATAAGGGCGCGCTTGACTGCACCGTCGCCGCAAGGACGCTTGCCGCGGCATATCGCTCCGCCGAGAGCACCGACTACGTGTGGAAGAACGGCGGTGCAAAATGAGCAGATTAAGAAGGAGTATGCTTTTTGTACCGGGCAATAATCCCGGCATGATCAGGGACGCGCATATCTACGGCTCCGATTCAATCATGTTCGACCTTGAGGATTCCGTCGCAATAACCGAAAAGGACGCGGCGAGGTTCCTGGTCTATAAGGCGCTGACCACCCTCCGCTATGGCAAGAAGGAGCTCGTCGTCCGCATCAACGACCTGTCCTCCGGTCTGGGCGTCGCCGACCTCGAGGCGATCGTCAGGGCGCAGCCCGACGTCATCCGTCTTCCCAAGACCGACAGCGCGAAGGACGTTATCGAGTGCGAGCGCGAGATAGAGCGCATCGAGCGCGAGGCGGGCATCCCCGTCGGCAAGACCGGCATGATGGCCGCCATCGAGAGCGCGAACGGCGTGCTGAACGCACGTGAGATCGCGTTTGCCTCCAAGCGCCTCATCGGTATCGCTCTGGGCGCCGAGGATTACGTCACCGACCTCAAGACCACCAGGAGCCCCGAGGGCATTGAGCTGATGTTCGCCCGCGGCATGATCGTGAACGCCGCGAAGGCCGCCGGCATAATGGCTCTTGACACCGTCTATTCCGACGTTAACAACGAGGAGGGCTTCATCAACGAGGCCACCATGATAAAGAAGATGGGCTTCGACGGCAAATCCGTCATCAACCCCCGCCAGATCGCGCCTCTGCACGCGGTCTTCACCCCCTCGGAGAAGGATCTCATGAAGGCGCGCGCCGTCATGGACGCCATTGCCGAGGCGAACGCAAGGGGTTCCGGCGTAGCTTCCCTCAAGGGCAAGATGATCGACAAGCCCGTCGTCGCAAGGGCGCAGTACCTGCTTGAAATGGCCGAGCGCGCCAAGACCATGACCGTTGAAGAAATCTAAAAGGTGAATGATATGAGCAAATTTGATTTCGATTCCATTCCCCACATCAAGGAAGTCTCCGCCTGCCACGGCGCTTATGACGAGAATAATCTTTACGAGAAGTGCTATAAGAGCTTCGACGAGCGTCAGCAGGAGTCCAAGAAGGTGCTCCCCTCCATCGAGGAGGCGATCAAGCGCGTCGGCCTCAGGGACGGCATGACCATCTCCTTCCATCACCATTTCCGCAACGGCGATTACGTCGTCAATATGGTCATGGACGTTATAGCCAATATGGGCATCAAGCACCTGACCCTTGCCGCCAGCTCTCTGACAGACTGCCACTGGCCCCTCATTGAGCACATCAAGAACGGCGTTATAGATCATATCGAGACCTCCGGTCTTCGCGGCAAGCTGGGCGACGCCGTCTCCCACGGCCTCATGGATTTCCCCGTCATATTCCGCTCCCACGGCGGCAGGGCGGCGGCTATCGAGACCGGCGAGCTGCATATCGACGTCGCGTTCCTCGGCGCTCCCTCCTGCGACCCCTACGGCAACGCCAACGGCTACAACCGCGACAGCGAGGAAGGCTCCTGCTGCGGTTCGCTGGGCTATGCGAAGCTCGACGCGCTCTATGCCGATAAGTGCATAATCATCACCGACCACCTCGTTTCCTTCCCGAACACCCCCTTCGGCATCCCCGAGAGCCAGGTGGATTACGTCGTGAAGGTCGACAACATCGGCGATCCCAACGGCATCATGAGCGGCGCGACCCGCTTCACCAAGAACCCCAAGGAGCTGCTCATCGCCCAGTACGCGACCAACGCCATCGTCGCCTCCGGCTATTTCAAGAACAATTTCTCCATGCAGATGGGCTCCGGCGGCGCTTCCCTCGCGGTCGCAAGGTACCTCAGGGAGAAGATGATAGAGCAGGATGTCAAGTGCCGTTTCGCTTTGGGCGGCATCACCGGCCAGATCGTGCAGATGCATGAGGAGGGCCTTGTAAGGAAGATACTCGACGTGCAGAGCTTCGACCTCATCGCGGCCAACTCCGTCAAGAACAACCGCTTCCATCAGCAGATCGACGCCTCCTATTACGCAAGCTACGTCAATAAGGGCGCGGCGGTCAATCAGCTCGACTTCGTCATACTCTCCGCTCTCGAGGTCGACACCGAGTTCAACGTCAACGTAATGACCGGTTCGGACGGCGTCATAAGGGGCGCCGTGGGCGGCCATCCCGATACCGCTGCGGGCGCTTCCATGACTATAGTGGTCTGCCCGCTGCTCCGCGGCCGCATCCCCACCGTCTGCTCGCACGTCAACACCATCTGCACCCCCGGCAGGACGGTCGACGTCGTCGTTACCGACCAGGGCATCGCGGTCAACCCCGCAAGGCCCGAGCTCTATGAGCGCTTCGTGGAGGCAGGTCTGCCCGTTACCACCATCGAGAAGCTGCGCGACCGCGCCGAGCGCATCGCCGGCAAGCCCGAGCCCATCAAGTACACCGACAAGATCGTCGGCGTGCTGATGTACAGGGACAATTCCGTCATCGACGTCATCCGTCAGGTAGCGGACTGACGCCCGTCGGCTGAAAGCTTCAGGCTTCCCCTCGGGAGCGGAAAACTCCCGGGGGGATGTTTCGAAAAGCCGCGCAAGGCAAGCCCCTTGACAAGGGGAGCCAAAGCGGAAGACCCTTCAGACCGCCTCGCTTAAAAGCTCGGCGGCCAGCTCCCCTTAACAAGGGGAGCCGAAGCGGAAGACCCTTCAGACCGCCTCGCTTAAAAGCTCGGCGGCCGGCTCTCCTTAACAAGGGGAGCCAAAGCGGAAGACCCCTCAGACCGCCTCGCTTGAAGCTCGGCGGCCAGCTCCCCTTAACAAGGGGAGCCAAAGCGGAAGACCCTTCAG
>CAMZFO010000121.1 GCA_947306125.1 uncultured Clostridia bacterium
TGACTGGAGTTCAGACGTGTGCTCTTCCGATCTCGTATGCCGTCTTCTGCGGGTACATGGGAGTCAGCGACTTGACTATTATGGTCGGATCGTTCTTGAAGCGCTCGCGGAGCTTTTCGATCGACTTGGGCTTATTCGCCTCGACGCCGATATAGACCGCCTTGGGCTTTAAGTGATCCGCTATCCTGCGCAGGCCCCTTTCGACAAGGTCGGTATAATCCAGCATCGTGCGGGTATCGCTCGTGATATAGGGCTCGCACTCGGCGCCGTTTATGACGAAATACTCCGCCTGCTCTATATCCTTAATGGCAAGCTTGACGGAGGTCGGGAAGCCCGCGCCGCCGAGGCCGACTATGCCGCTTGCGCGGACGGCTTCGGTGAGCTGGTCAAGGGTATCCGCCTTGGGAAGAGTGATCCCCTCGAAGGGGCGCATCTCGCCGTCGGACTCGATAAAAATAGCGGGGGCGTTTCGTCCGTTGCTGAGGACGATATCCTCCACCTTCTTGACGACGCCCGAAACGGATGCATGAACGGGTGCGGAAATAAAGCCGCCGGACTCGGCAATGAGCTGACCGACAGCGACCTTATCCCCCGGCTTCACGACGGGCTTTGCGGGAGCGCCGATATGCATCACCGTGGGTATCACGACGGACTTGGGCGGAGGCATCCTGACGGCCTCCATCAGGGCGGTGTTCTTCCTGTGAGGGACCTTCACGCCCTTCATGGCGTTAAACAAACGACTTGGCATCTTTTCTCCGATCTGCCGCGCGGCGGCGATTAACGGGCCGGGACCAAAGTCCCTCCCGATAATAGATATTGTACCATTTATATATTTTACCACCGTATATGGTGCGTGTCAATCATTTTTTGGCGCATATGCGTACGTGATCGGCATTTGTCAGCATTTGCATAAGGCGGATACCGCACGCCGTCGTTGCGTTTTTAAGCGATCTGCTGTATAATTACCGCTGAAGACCCGACGGTCTGCGATCCAAACGAAGGAGGAACTCAATATGCGGCGGGATTCCATCCCCAAACAGCTCCTGCGGCTTCCGCGGCTTTTAATACTCGTACTCGTTTTTCTGCTCGTGAAGGCCGCCTCCGGCGCTCCCAAAGTAGTCGAGAGCGTCTATTCGGAGGGCGCCTACCCCGTCATACGCAACGCCGTTTCCGCGGTCACGAGAGCCTTCCCGTTCTCCGTCGCCGAGGCGATAGCGATGATAGTGCTCGCGGTATTCGTCATACTGCTCATAATACGCGTGCTGCGGCTCATATTCCTGCGTAAAAAATCGCTCGTACGCCTCCTCTCGCTGCTTATAACCGCCGTGCTCGCCGCGGCGTATATGCTGCTCGCCTTCTATATAATGTGGGGCCTCAACTATTTCCGCCCCTCCGTCGCCGTCAAGCTCGACCTGCCCGAGCGCGAGTACACGACCGAGGAGCTCGAAGCGGTCTGTTACGATCTGCTCGAAAACGCCCGGCTCCAGCGCGAGGCCATGGGCGTCGGCGACGACAAGGCCTTCTCGTTAAGCTTTGAGGAGGTCCAGGAGAAGGTGGTCGCGGCCTATGACGATTTCGGCGCGAGCAGGCCCTCCTTCAAGGCGAACGTGCCCAAGGTCAAGCCGGTCTATCTCTCCGAGCAGCTCTCGAAGCTCGGCATATCCGGCATTTTCGTTTTCCTCACCGAGGAGCCCAATATCAATACCAAGGAGCCCTCGCTCTACGTGCCCGTTAACGCCGCGCACGAGACCGCGCATTATCTGGGCTATGCGCGCGAGGAGGACGCGAATTTCATAGCCTTCCTCGTCTGCACCGAGTCCTCCGATCCCGCACTTAAGTATTCCGGCTATATGCACGCGCTTTCGCACTGCGGCGGCTCGCTCGCGCAGAGGGACAAGGCAGCCTGGGACAGGCTCACCGCCGGTTATTCCGACGGGATGCGCCGCGACCTGAATATCTACCGCGAGAACTACGCGCAGTACGCCGACACCGAGGTCTGGAAGGCTTCGGAGAAGGCGAACGACGCCTATCTCAAGGCCAATAAACAGGAAAAGGGCGTCGACTCCTACAAAGAGGATACCGCCCTTATCATGCGTTATTACGACAGCCGGAGGTTCTTCAATTAATCAGCGGGCTTTATCTCCGCGCCTATATCGAGCGAACCGTTAATGCTCCAGACGACCGTCAGCCGCTTGTTCCCCTTTTCGAACTGGGGGAAGCCGTTCAAGCCCTCCGTCATCCATATCGAGGAGCCCTCGGCAAGGCGGAAGCCGGTTTCGGTCAGCTCCGCGCAGTAGGCCTCGAAATCATCCGGCATTACGCCGAGGAACGAAACGACGACCATGCCGTCCTCTCCCTCGCTGAAGCCGTTCGTGATCCCCTCGCGCTTATAGCGCGGGACTCCGCTGAGCATCTCGTACTCGTCCCATTTTTTCAGCACCTCTTCATCATACGCTCTTTTGGGAAGGCTGTCCTTATCGGCGGTCTTCCCTTTCGAACACGCCGCGAACGATGCGATCAGCGCGAATAACAAAATTATCGAAACAAGCTTTTTCATAGCCGCCTCCTTGTTTTATCCACGTCATTTTATCACAAACGCCCGCCAGGCGCAATCCCGGGCGCGGGCAGAATAAAAAAGCTTTCTTTCCGCAGACTATCTTAAAGAATACTATCCGGAGGCGGCCTGTGGTAACCTTGCTTTTGAGGACAATGATAATCTATCTGCTCGTTTTCGCCGTGATGCGGCTCATGGGAAAGCGGCAGGTCAGCGATATGCAGCCCTTCGATCTCGTGGTCACTCTGCTCATTGCCGACGCCGCCTCCGAGCCCATTTCCGACGGTGGGATACCGCTTTTTTACGGAGTCATACCCATACTCGCGCTCTTCCTGCTGCACAGCCTCGTATCCTTTATCTCCATGAGATCGGACAGCGTGCGGACCCTCGTCTGCGGTAAGCCCGTATTCGTGATCGCGGACGGTATAGTTATGGAGGACGCGCTCCGCGCCGCCAATTACACGCTGAGCGACCTTACCGAGCAGCTCCGCCTAAAGGACGTTTTCTCCGTCTCGGAGGTCGCCTACGGAATACTCGAAACGAACGGGAGCCTGAGCGTGCTCAAAAAGGACGGTACCGGGCACGGCCGCCCCGCGGTGATGCTTGTCTCCGACGGAAAGCCGCGGGAACAGGCGCTCGCCTCCGCAGGCTGGAGCTTGGGCAAGCTCGAAAAGAAACTCAAGAAGGCGGGTATAAGCGGCATATCGCGCTGTCTTTTTGCCTGCCTTGAGCCCGACGGGACCTTGAGCGTGCAGGAAAAACAAGTAAGGAAAGGCGAAAAAGCGAAAACGCACAGTATAAGCTGAAATGAAGACGGAACAGGATTTCAGAAGAATAAGGGCCGTTAAGACCGCGGCGCTGCTCATATCCCTGCTGATGCTGCTTTTTATCTGCGCCGCGCCTCAGCTCATAATTCGAAGGGCCTCGGAGGAGATCTCCCCCCTGCTCTCCTCCGCTCAGGGCTTCGTGCTCGCCGACATGACCGAAAAAGCGCTGCCGCAGATAGAGCGTATCGACGAAATATTCAAGGAGCGGCGCGGAGTATTGATGCTCTTCTTCGACCACAGCCTGCTTTGGGGATTGGAGGAATCCATACGCACCTCAAGGCTTTTGGCGCAGGTCGGGGACGTTGAACAGCTCCTTTCGGAGCTTGCGGGAATAGAAACGGAGCTCGAATACCTGCTGCGGCTCAACGAGGCGCGGGTGCGGAATCTGCTGTAATAAAAGGGCTCGGGGCATTGCCCCGAGCCCTTTTATTATTCAGTTACACGGTCTGCTGGCTGAGGCCCTTTATCGAATACAACACCCAATCATGCTCGTCGAGAGTGATGACGGTATCGCAGTAGGGGCACTTGGCGCTCTTATTGATAGTGACGGGAGCGCCGCAGTTGGGGCAGTTGACCGAGTGCATCGCTTCCCCGTCCTCGGTCTGCAGACCGGAGGTGCGGCAGAGATCCCACTCATAGGTCATGAACTTTTCCTTGTTGGGATCGCCGACCACTACCCTGCCGGTATCGTCTTCGGTGACGTAGGTATTGATGCGGGTGGTCATTTCAACTATTATGTGATCCATGCCGTCGCGGACGAAATAGCCCCTGACGTTGGTGCCGAGCACGGAAATGCGCTCCACGTGCGGCGTCTGCCTCCTGCTCTTGAACTCCTCTATCTGGCGCTCGGACTGATTATAGAGCTCGTCGGTGAGGTACGGGCGCAGCGGAGTGAGATCCCTGCTGCTCCAGCAATCCTGCAGCTGCACGTACAGATTCGCGAGCTTGGTCTGCATCTGCGCGACGCTGAAGCCGGGATCGACGTTCTCGATATAATGATCCATCGAGGTCAGCATGGAATCATCCGTGCGCTCGACGGTCGTAGTGACCGTGGGCTGCTGCTGGCTGGCCTTCCTCATGGCGATTATAATGATGACGATGACGAGGATTATCACGATGAACGTGAACGCATCTCCCTGGCAGGAATAGGTCCTGCCGTCATAATCGTCGTCATCGGAGCCGAAGAGCCAGAACGACGTGCCTCCGCCGGAGCTCCATCCCCAGTCGGAGCCGGAGTCGGAGCTCGAGCCCCAGCTTCCGCCGTAATCCGAGTCGCCGCTGAATCCGCCGAAATCGGCAAGCACGCCTGTCGCGCACACGAACATCACGAGCGCAGTCAATACTGCGATCAAAGCATATCTTCTTTTCCTCATACGGACCCCTTTCTGTCCATTCCGATACTATATGGCTCCGGGCGCAAAGCCCCATATACTTCCAATATATTGATTATAATACATTCACGGGCCTCAGTCAAACGATTTTGTGAAAAAACGCGCGATTTTGTATATCAGACCCGCTTTTTGAACCGTGAAACGACTCCCAGCGCGAGGCAGCCGAGAGCATAGCCTATTACGGCGCCGAGGGTATTGAGCGCCAGATCGTCCAGCTCGGATACTCCGGAGCCCAGAACGAACTGCATAAGCTCTATCGCAAACGAGAGCAGAAAGCCCGCGAGCACCGCCTTGAGAAAGCTCCCTCCCCGCAGCCTTACTAAAAAGCCGGCGGGCATGAACCATATCAGATTCCCTACGAACAGGTAGGCGAAATACCCGAAGTCCCCCGCGCGCAGCAGCCCGGCGTAGAAGGAAAACGCCCTCCACTCAAAGCTTCCCGAAAAAAGCCCGTGCGAAAAGCACCCGTCGCGGAATACCGTGATGCGGAGCAGTACGAACAGCCATATGGCCGCCGCGGCGTAAATAAGCTTTTTCACAGCTCCTCCTTGAAAAAATAATCATCCACCGGCCAAGCCGGTGGTTTTTCATATGCGGGCAAAGCCC
>CAMZFO010000122.1 GCA_947306125.1 uncultured Clostridia bacterium
TTCGGTTCCCATTATATCAGCTCGGAAGCGGTTTGGCAACGCTCGAATGTATATCAAAGCCCTTGCCAAGCGCGCAAAAAACAATTATAATGTGGATGATAAAAAAGGTGCATCAAATGCACAGATCGGAGATGAATTATGAAACGGATCTGTCTCATCGCCACGGGCGGCACCATAGCCTGCGTGCCGACGGAAAACGGCCTCTCCCCGGAGCTCACGGGCAGGGATCTGATCGAGCTCGTCGGCTGTGAAAGCTCCGAGACCGAGATAAGCTGCACCGATCTTTTCAGCATGGATTCCTCCAATATTCAGCCGGAGGAATGGTGCCTCATTGCCGACGCCATTCGCGCTAAGGTCTCCTCCTGCGACGGCATAGTGCTCACGCACGGCACGGACACGATGGCTTACACCGCCTCCATGCTCTCATTCATGCTCATGGGCGTGCCCATCCCCGTAGTGCTGACGGGCGCGCAGTATCCCGCCGTCTACCCCGATTCCGACGGCAGGCAGAATCTGAAGGACGCGGTGACGGCCGCCTCCGTGCTGCCCGGCGGAGTCTATATCTGCTTCGGCGGCTCGGTCATATTGGGCTGCCGCGCGGTCAAGACGAGGACCACGAGCCTCAACGCGTTCGAGTCCATAAATTACCCCTATATCGCCACCCTTATAAACGGCAAATGCGTGCTCCTGCACGAGCCGAAAAAGACCGTCGGCTTCAGCTTTTCCACTGCGATAGATCCCGGCGTCGCCCTCGTCAAGATAGTGCCGGGCATGAGCCCGCAGATGCTCGACAGCCTCAAGGATATAGGCATAAAGGGCGTCGTCGTGGAAGGCTTCGGCCTTGGCGGTATGCACAATTTCCGCCGCGACCATACCGAGAGCATAAGGCGGCTCATGCAGGCGGGCATACCCGTCGTGCTGACCAGCCAGTGCCTCTACGAGCAGTCCACGCCCGATATTTACGAGGTCAGCCGTTCATTAAAGGAGCTCGGCGTGCTCTCCGCGCACGATATGACCACCGAGGCCGCGATAACAAAGCTCATGTGGGTGCTGGGCAGGGCGCACGACATCGAGTCCGTCCGCAGGATAATGGGCACGGATATCGCCGGGGAACTGACGGAGCAGTAGTTATTGAGCTGAGCGCGCCCAAAAAGCTTAAAGTCAAGGGCGAGCTGCCCGACGCTTCATTAACAATGCTCAAAACGCCGGATCTTTTCAGCTCCGGAGGCAATTTCACATACCCCATGCTGCTCGTATCGCAAAGTCTCAAAAGAGTTTTGGAAAAAAACAGGCTGACCCGCGGGCTGATTTTCGCACCGGTCGCCCGTTTCGGCGAATAAAAGCAGCGGAAACGGATCCATTCGTTCAGCAAAAGGAGATACTCAAATGACAGATCTTATCATCATCCAGGCCGGCGCCGAATTGAGCGAGTCGGCAAAGCGCATTTTCAACTCGGCGGAGGCCCGCTTCGTGCAGACCTCGGAGCATCCTTTCATCAAAAAGCTGGAGCTTACGGGCAACGTAAAGTCCATGGACGATCTCTACGCCGATTCGGAGGATTTCGACGAGCTCAACCGCGCCGTCGCGGGGAGGCTCGTGATGGCCGCGGAGTTCATATCCACAGAGGGCTACAGCGAGCTCGCGCCGGGCGATGAGAGGCGCCACGTCGCCTACATCACCCTCGGGCGGGTCAATCCCGCCGTGCTCGAGGCCGTGCGCTCGATGGCGGACGTGGGCGTGGTGAATATCGAGGTGCTGCCCTTCACGAGCTTTGCGGAGTCCGCCTACGCCGCCGCGCTCTCCTGCGGGCATATTTCGCCCTGCGAATACATATCCGAGCTCCCGGCGAACCGCCTGAAGGCGATACCCGACACCGAGGCGCTCTACGCGATAACCGAGATCGACTCACAGCTTGCGGCCTCGGAGGTGAAGCTCACCCTCTCCGAATACTATCCCGACGAATACGAGGTCTATTTCGCCATACCCGCTCCGGACGGGAGCTGTTACGAGATAAAGAGCCGCAAGCTCTTCGAAACAGACCGCATGAAGGAATATGATGCGGCTGCGGTGCTGCTCGTGCCTCCCGCGAAGGATATCGACCTCCCCCGCCACTCCGTCGAGGGGCTTATGCAGATGATGCGCCGTCTGCGCGCTCCCGGCGGCTGTCCCTGGGACGCCGAGCAGACTCACGAGAGCCTTAAAAAGACACTGCTCGAGGAATGCTGGGAGGTCATCGACGCCATAGACCGCAAGGATCCCGACGACCTCTGCGAGGAGCTGGGCGACCTGCTCATGCAGATAGCTTTCCACGTCGTTATCGAGGAGGAGCACGCCTCGTTCACGCTGCGCGACGTGGCGACCGGCATCACCAACAAGATGATCTTCCGCCATCCGCACGTATTCGGCAGCACGCACGTCGAGAATTCCGACGAGGTGCTCGTCAACTGGGAGAAGCTCAAGAAGGAGGAGAAGCATCAGCAGACGGTCGCCTCCGCCATGGATTCCGTGCCCAAGTCCTTCCCGCCCCTGCTCAGGGCCTATAAGATACAGAAGAAGGCGGCGGACGTCGGCTTCGACTGGCAGAGCGCGGAGGAGGCGCTGCCCAAGGTGCACGAGGAGGCGGACGAGGTGCTCGAGGCGATGGCCGCGGGCGATCCCGGAAGGATCGCGGACGAGGTGGGCGACCTCTTCTTCGCCGCCGTGAACGTCGCAAGGCTCAAAAAGGTCGATCCCGACCTCGCCCTGACCCACGCCACCGACAAATTCGAGAAGCGCTTCAAGCTCACCGAAAAGCTCATCGCGGAGGACGGCAAAAGGCTCGAGGAAATGACCCTGCCTGAGATGGACGTCTACTGGGAAAAGGCGAAAGCGGAATTGACAACCGACGACTGATATTGGCGGTTTGGAACGGATCTGGGGCTTCATTGATATAAATGGAGCCCTTTTTATAAAAAAGTGTTGACATTTACGCCGCGTTAAAGTGTATGCTCCCATCGAAAGGAGTGATCCCATGAAGATAAAAGCCGTTTGCGAGGCGACCGGCCTCACCGACAGGGCGGTGCGCTACTAT
This sequence comes from uncultured Clostridia bacterium, assembly GCA_947306125.1. Lineage (GTDB taxonomy): Bacteria > Bacillota > Clostridia > Christensenellales > CAG-138 > UBA3857. The sequence continues at coordinate 3,071 of CAMZFO010000122.1, forward strand.
ATAGAGGAAGGTCTGCTCGCCCCGGCGTTCACCGAGAATTACCTCGGAAGGAAGAGCTTCGATTTTTCGGAGGAGGACGTCGCCGCGCTTGAGAGGATAGCCAAGCTGAGGATGTATGATTTTTCGGTGGCGGAGATAGGCGGCATGATCCGCTCCCCCGAGACCATCGGCGCCGTATGCGGCGATCTGATCGCGCGCAAAAGGGAGAAGCTCAAGGAGGACGCAAGGATACTCAAGGCGCTCGAAAAGGTCCCCGGTTCGCATCCGGCTTCGGTCAACGAGCTGGTCGACGCATTGGAAAAGCCCGCCGGCTCGGTCCCCAGGGATCAAAGCCCCAAGCTGCTTTCCCGGATCGGTAACGGGGTGCTGACCGCGCTCATTGCCGCGCCTGTCGCGCTGGCCCTGCTCACGGCGGCATTAAGCTTTATAGGCCGTCGTCATCCGCGTGTCAACACGACCTGCGCCATAGTGATGCTCGTTTCGCTTTTGCCCGCTCTGCTCGCCGTTTTCGTGCCGAAAAGGATAAAGTCCCCCAAACGGCGTGTTGCCGCAAAGATCGTACTCGGCTGTCTTTGCGCTGTTTCGATACTCTCGATATTCTCCGGCGGCCTCTTTCTCGTTTACGGGAACGGAACAGACAGGGTGAAGGATTATCTTAAATCAAACGCGGCGAACTGGCCCCGCGGCGACGCCATGTTCGACGAGCTCTTCCCCGCCCGCGAGCAGTTTTTGGGGGAAGACAGCGAGGATCGGCTCTATTATTGCGCCGCATTTTACGACGTATTTGACGACGCGATAGAGATAACCGCCCAAAGGAGGCTGAGCGAGGATGGATTCGCGCTCGAATTGAGCCGGGTGAAGGCCGCTTTCGACTCGTATTATTCGGAGCAGACCCATTATCAGGAGCTTTACGGCCGCGCGAACAAGTACGGGAGCGATACTGCGCTCAAAATGGCGGAGATCCGGCGCGGCGGCTATAACTGTCTGGCATTATACACGGACGAAGAGCCTTTCGGCAGGCCCGAGATAGACCGGGGATACTATTATATCTTCGCCTATAACAGCCAAACGCGCACGGTGCGCTATTTCTATTATAACGGCACTTACGCCTATGAACCGGTGTTCTTTTACGGCATGGATTGGGAATAGTAAAGGGAACGTGGCGGGAGCCCCTATAATACGCACGAAAAACCGGCCCCCTTATGGGAGCCGGTTTATGCTGTTTTGGTCCAAGAATTACTCCTGCTCGGGAGCACCGACGGGGCAGGTGCCGGCACAGGCGCCGCACTCTACGCACAGATCGGGATTGATCTCGAACTTGCCATCACCCTCGGTGATAGCACCAACGGGACATTCTGCCGCGCAAGCGCCGCATGCGATGCAAGCATCAGTGATTTTGAAAGCCATTGTTAATACCTCCGTTCAGTATTCTGTATTATCATTATAATACGTGCGTTGAAAAAATCAAGTACCGGATAGAGATTTTACACCGGTTTTACAAATTCGGGAGCCGGGAATTATTTATTCTCGAGAGCTTCCTTGAGGGCGTTGCCGGCCTTGAAGGCGGCGGAACGGCTGGCTTCGATCTCGATAGCTTCGCCGGTCATGGGGTTGCGGCCGGTCCTTGCGGGACGCTCGCGTACTTCGAAACGGCCGAAGCCGACGATCTGGACCTTCTCGCCTTCCTTAAGGCTTTCAATGATGGAATCGAAAGCCGCGTTGATGACGGCGTCGATATCCTTCTTGGGAAGGTTGCACTTTGCAGCTACTGCATTGATAAGCTGAGCCTTGTTCATTTTATATTCCTCCGAATAAATAATGTTTGATTTAAGCCGTTTCTGCGGCACATGTGCTATTGTAGCATAAAATTGAGAAAATACAAGGGTTTTTTTCAACTTTTCTCATATATTAATTGTCTTTTTTGACCTGTGATGACGGCGAATACCGCCGGCGGAGCAATGACATCCGTTTCCTGCGGCAACGGATGATACGTGCACCGCACATGATATCCGCTTTTGCGGATGAGGGAGGCGCATACGGGCTGCCAAGGCGCTCCGCGTCACCCTCCGGTCATCCTCGCTATGCTCGGACGACCCGGGGCGGACCCGGCCGCCCGTTCTCCGCCTTCCCAACCATCCACCGGATGGTTGGGATCGCCGATGGCGACCGGCTTCAAACCCCTTGACAAGGGAGGCCTTTTGGTCGGCCGCCTTCGATCCGCATTACAAAATAATGATCCCCCGGCGGAGCCGGGGGTATTTCATTTTCGGGCATAGCCCTCAT
>CAMZFO010000123.1 GCA_947306125.1 uncultured Clostridia bacterium
TTATTTTTTATCGAGCTTTGCCAGCTCCTTAAGCCAGCCGACTATCGTGCCGTTTTCAAGATACCCGAGCAGCACTCCCGGGCAGACCTCCTCGCGGTCTATGGCGGAGGCGATGTCGTCCACGAGCTCCCTCGCGCGCGGATCCTCTATTTTCGGCGTCTTCTCGCAAAAGACCGCCGCCGCCTCGCAGAACCTATGCACCACGTCCCAATACTCCACGTACGGAGCGCCGGTAAAATCGGTGTCGTCCTCCTTTACCCATCTTCCGAGGCCCTCCATGTCAAGCGCAGGCAAAAACTTAGTCAAGCTCTCAAACATCCTCCCAAGCTCCTTTCTTATTCTTTCGTTCCCTGCGAGTTTAATATAGTATACTATATTATCCCGAAAAAAGCCAGTGGGTTTGGGGCGCATCCGTAAAATATATTATATGCTCGTCGGCCCCGACGTGATAAAAAATGCGGAAGCGCGATCCTTAGGGGGGTCGGACCGCGCTTCCGTTGGAGGGTCTATACGCCGGCGGTCTGCGGGGAAAAGGTGCGTTCCCGCCCCTGCGCCGCCGGACTTGTGGAAATTGCTTATTCCAAGCCGGAGGGCTCATCCCCTCCGACGGCTATACTATACCGCATACCGGGCGCAAATACCATATTGAGAGGGTAAAGTATAAGTAAAATCGGGGTAAAGACGCGGGAGCAGGCAAATATATTTCCTCCCGCGTGAATCGGCAGCCCGCTCAAACCATCATATAAGCGAAAGGACGGAAGGAGGTGGATTCGGGTTCTATCCATGCTATAATGAAGCATCCTTTCTGCTTCAGGCGCTTTATGAAAAACCCGGGTAGAAGCGGCTATAGACTATGGAAAAATCAGATTTGTTTTTCAACAGCATACAAGCCCTGCAGGATGATATGTTCGCCTATGCTTTCAGCATCACGAGATCGCGCGAGGACGCGGAGGACGCCGTACACAACGCGATAATAAAGGCGCACGGCGGCCTGCCGAAGCTCAGGAACGCGGAGAAGCTCCGCCCCTGGCTCTTCAAGATACTGCGGAACGAATGCCTGCTGATAATAAGGCAGGGGAAGCGTTTCACGGAGCTTGACGGGGAGCTCCCCGCACAGCAGCCGGACAGGGAGTCGAGCCTTGACTTAAGCAGCGCCGTCGGGAGCCTGAGCCGCGAGCTCAGGGAGACCGTGGTGCTCTATTATAAGCTCGGCTACTCGACCCGTGAGATCGCGCGGATACTCCGCGTGCCTCGCGGCACCGTTATGAGCCGGCTTGCCCGCGCCAGGGAACTGATAAAAAAACGTTTGGAAGGAGAAGAAAAATGAGATCTTCGGATACTTTTATAAGGGAACAGGCCGAGGCCTTCGTCCCCCCCGCGCCCGAGGGGTATTCGGGCAGGATCGCAAAAACCGTCGCCGGGCTCAAGGCGCGCGGCGACGCGCGGCTCGGGAGCCCCCGCGGGTTTTGGAGGCCCCTTGCGGCCGCAGCCGCCGCAGCCGCATTACTGCTCGTTTCCTCCGCCGCCGTTTTCGGCGCGAAGCCCGCGCTCGCGGCAGAGCTGCCCGGCGTGAACGGCCTCGTCTATTCCGCCTCGCCCAGCCGCGCGGCGAGCGAGGCCGACAAGGAAAGGGCGGAGGCGCTCCTTTCGGAAGCCTTCCGTGCGCTCGCGTTCCGCGATCACGGAGCGGCCGCCCGCTGCTTCCGCGAAGGCGCATTGCAGAGCCGCGAGAACTATCTTGCGGCGGCTTACGCCGATCACCTGCTCTCAATGGCCGACTCATTCCCCGGGAGCACGGAAACGGGGGCGTTCGAAACGACCGTGCTCAACGCGGATCAAAAGGCCTTCCGCTATACCGTGCACGCGGCGCTGGAGCTCGTTTTGAGGGACGGCGGGAGCGCGGACGCGGAGGGCTTCACCGCCGTCATCTGGGAAAACGGCGAGGGAATGCATATAGAATCCATAAAAATGCAGTCCGAGGGCTTCCGGGAATACGCGGCGGGCTATGAAGCGGCCTTCGGCGCCGTCCCCGCTTGCGGGGGAAGCTTCGAGTTTATACCCACCGCAAACGCCTGCTTGAGCTGCGGGCGCATATGCGCCGCGATGGAGGGCGCGGGCAGCAGGGCGGATTATCTTACCCGCCTGCTTGCCGAGCTTAACGAAAGCTCCGCCTCCCCCGGGGAGAAGGCGGCGGGCTTCCGCATGGTGAACGCGGAGCTTGAAAGGGTCTCCGCCGATATCACCCCCGCCGTCATATCCGCCGAGGAGACCGCCGCGGAGCTGATGTACCGCTATTGGCTGGGCGGCAAAACGGGCGAGGCCGCGGACTTTTCCGACATTCTGGAGCGGAACGGGCAGACCGACCTTTTCTGTTGGGACGCGCTTCTTGAGGCGGAGACGGTGAGCCTCGGCGTGCTCCGGCCGCTTGCGACCGTGGAGGCGGGCTCCGCCGAGGTGTTGGAGGTATTGGAGGATGAGGACGGGCTCTTCAAGGCGCGCTTTTACGTGCAGACCCATATCTCGGACGGCGTGAGCCAAGGCGTAGGAGAGGAGGTACTGCTTACCCTCCGCAGGTGCTCCGCGGGCTACGAGGTGATAGGCTTTGACAGGGAGGTCGGCGACGGGCGCTATATTTACGACCTGAAGCCGCTCGCCCGCGCTTATAAGGCGGCGGGGTGCTCATGGCAGGAGGCCGGACGGAAGGCCTATGAGGAGCAGCACGCGAGGCTCGTCCGCGAAGCGGGCGCTGCGGCGGATCCGTGAAAGGGGCTGCGCCGTAATAAAAACGCCCGACAAGCGGGCTGATAAAGGAATAAGGACGCTTCGCCGATGAAGGAATGCTTTTTCTTCAAGCGGGCGTCTTTTCTTCATCAGGCGCGGAGCGCCGTCTTCATCAGGCGCAGAGCGCCGTCTTCATTAGGTGCGGAGCGCCGTCTTCATTAGGCGGCAGAGCCGCCGTCTTCATTAGGTGCGGAGCGCCGTCTTCATTAGGTGCGGAGCGCCGTCTTCATTAGGCGCGAAGCCGCCGTCTTCATCAGGCGCGGAGCGCCGTCTTCATCAGGTGCGGAGCGCCGTCTTCATCAGGTGCGGAGCGCCGTCTTCATTAGGTGCGGAGCGCCGTCTTCATTAGGCGGCAGAGCCGCCGTCTTCATTATTACACGGCTTTATATTTGCCTTACCCGTTTGCAATCCCCGGGCGAAAGTGTTATACTGCATCGGTAAAATCGTTTTTCACGGAGACAATATGATCTATCTGATACTTGCCGTGCTCTGCAGCTCCGCCGTGAACGTGCTTATGCGCCTGAGCGAAAAGCACGCGAAGAACAGCTTCGTTATGTTCATGGCGAATTACGCCGTCTGCTCGCTCATCGCCTTCCTGTTCATGGAGGGGCACAGGCCCTTCGCGCCGCAGGAGGGAATGCGCTTTGCCGTGCTCTTAGGGCTCGTAAGCGGCGCCTTTTATCTGGGCAGCCTCACCCTGCTCCGGCTCAATATCGCAAGGAGCGGCGTAATGCTCTCATCGGTGTTCATGAAGCTCGGAGTGCTCGTGCCGACGCTCATGGCGATACTCTTTTTCCACGAGAAGCCCACCGTTTTCCAGATCATAGGCTTTGCAATAGCCATCGCCGCCATTGTGCTCATCTATCTTGAGCCGAAAAGGAGCGCCGGGGAGAGCCTTGACGCGGCTTCCTCCGCACGCGGCGCAGCCGGCGCGGCAGGCGCGGGGGCCTTCCTGCTTCTGCTGCTGCTCATCGTCAGCGGCCTCACCGAGTCCATGGCGAATATCTACGACGAGCTGGGCGCCGCGGCGGTAAAGGACCACTTCCTCTTCTGCAATTTCCTCACCGCGCTCGCGCTGGCGGGCATTATGGCGCTGATCCGGCATGAGCGCGTCACCTGGAAGGATATCGCGTTCGGCGTTCTGATAGGCGTGCCCAACTATTTCTGCACCCGCTTCCTGCTCCTGTCGCTCTCGAGCCTGCCCGCCGTGGTCACGTATCCCGTCTATAACATAGGCGCGATAGTGCTCATAAGCCTTGCGGGGCTCCTGCTCTTCAAGGAGCGCCCGGGCAAGAGGAAGCTCATTGGCCTCGCGATGATACTCGCCGCGCTGGCGCTGCTGAATATGTAAAAAGCTGACGCGATAATCCTTTATTCCCCTGATCCATCATACACGAGCGCTCCGTCGACGACCCTGCCGATCATATAGATCCTCGCCCCGTCCTCGGTACGGCCGTATGCCGCAGCCTCGGGATCCTCTTTGATCGCCTTATCGAGCTGCTCCATCCTGTCCGTGATCTGCTCCGCCAGCTTCAACGCCGCTTCCGCGTCAAGCTGCGGATAGGGCTGACGGAAATATACGAAAACGCTGTCGAAAACGATACTGAGACAACAGAGTGGCTTCAAAACAGGTGCCGCGAGATTTTGAGAGAATACAGACAAAGAAAGGCATGATAAAATGAGAATACTGTTCACAGGCTTTGACCCGTTCGGGGGAGAGAAAATCAATCCTGCGGGAGAAGCCGTAAAAATGATGAAAAACGAAATACAAGGCGCGGAAATTTTAAAGCTCGAAGTGCCGACGGTGTTTGGAAAGGCAGGAGAGGTTCTTAAAAAAGCGGTGGAGCAATACAGACCCGACGCGGTGGTGTGCGTAGGTCAAGCCGGAGGGAGAGCCGCCATTACTCCCGAGATGATAGCCGTGAACATAATGGACGCGCGCATTCCCGACAACGCCGGAAACAAGCCGTGCCACGAGCTTATAATAAAAGAGGGAAGAGAAGCGTATTTTTCCTCACTTCCGGTGAAGGATATCGAGAAAAATCTAAATGATAACGGAATTCCGTCGTCGGTATCGTATGGAGCGGACAACGAGTAAAAGAGTGACCGCCGAGATAACCCATTGCTCGGCGGTGTTCCTTTCCAAGTTAATTGCGTGATATAGATTGAAAAGTGGATAGATTTATGATATAGTGGATAGATTTATGATATAATGAGTTATCAACAAATCGGAATTTGTGGAGGTAAAATATAGATGAATCAAGGTAGAATTATTGTAATCACAGGTGCGCCGGGGACAGGAAAAACTACAACGGCATCTGCTGTTGCAAAAGAATCAGATTTGGAAAAGTCTGTGCATATGCACACAGATGACTTTTATCATTATTTGAGTAAAGGGGCAATACCACCGCATTTGCCAGAATCAAATGAGCAAAATTTGATTGTCATTGAAGCGTTTTTAGAAGCTGCGAAGCGATATGCTCGTGGCGGATATGATGTAATTGTAGATGGGATTGTCGGGCCAT
>CAMZFO010000124.1 GCA_947306125.1 uncultured Clostridia bacterium
GTCTTTCGAGCATTTTCAACGATGAGAGGCGCAAAAAGATACCTTTTGAGGCTGTGTATCTTTAAGTGAATGCGCCCAAACCGGGTTTTTTATATGCCGTGAACGATTCAGTTTTCGCCCTTGACGCGCACCTTTTTGATAAGCAGGGCTCCGGCGGCGCCTATCGCGGCGCCCGTTGCCGCGCCGCTCAATATTAGGGGCGGCAGCCAGTAGGCGATATGTGCCGTGCCCGTAAGCAGTATCGCCATCAATATCTGCCCGGCGTTATGTGCGACAGCCCCCGCTGCCGATATGCCCACGGCCGTGAAGCGGTCCGAGCCCTTGAGCAAGGCCATAACGAGCATGGAGATGGCCGCTCCGGAGGCGGAATATGCGAGCGATGCGGCGTTGCCGAACAGCAGCGCCGTCAGCAGCACCCGCACGAGGCTGACCGCGGCGGCGTGCTTCCAATCGAACTTGACGAGCAGGAAAATGGCGACGATATTCGCCAGCCCCAGTTTGATACCCGGCACGGCGACGGAAACGGGGATGAGCGTTTCGATATAGGAGAGCACCATGGCGGCGGCGGTGCAGACGCCCAGAAGCGTGATCCTGTATGCGGGGTTTTTCATGATACGGCGTCCACCCCCTCTTCCCCCGCTATGCGCACGACGAGCCTGTGCGGAAGGCAGATTATGCTCTCCCCCGCCATTCCTATACGCCCCTGCTTCACGCAAAGCCTATCGGGGCAGTCGGCATCCTCTATTCGAGCGAAGCCGTTCTCTATGACGAGCAGGTTCTCGTGCCCGTCCGCGGTCTCTATGACGATCTCGATATCTGTATCGAGCGGGTAGCGCGCGGTCTCGGCTCCGTTTATCTCAACAACGGCAAAGCCGCCCTTTTTTTGAGCGAGCTTAACCAAGCCCCATACCGCCAGAGCCGCTGAAAGGAGCGTGAGCAGGAGTATTATATCGTTGCGGAGCCTTTTGTTTTTCATGTTAAAAAAGGCTGCCTCAAGCGGAGCCGAAGCGCCGCAGGGGCAGCCGGTTTTGGTTTGTCAGAAGCGATGACTGCCGGAGAAGTCCGCGAGCTTTATCGCGTGCACGGGGCACTTCGACTCGCAGACGCCGCAGCTCACACACTTGTCGTAATCGATCGAGGCAAGGTTGTTGACGAGGGAGATCGCTCCCTGCTCGCAGTTCCTCACGCAGAGACCGCAGGCGATACAGCCGCCGGAGCATTTCTGCCTTACGGCGGCGCCCTTTTCGTGATTGGAGCAGGCAACGACCACGCGGCGGATGTCCGGGAAGAGCTCTATCACGTGATTCGGGCAGGTCTTGGCGCAGAGGCCGCAACCTATACATTTCCTCGTATCGACGTGAGCTATGCTGTTCTCGATGCAGATGGCGTCCTGCGGGCAGGCTTTGGCGCAGTCCCCGAAGCCGAGGCATCCGAAGGAGCACATGCCCTCGCCGCCGTAAAGCATCTGCGCGGCGCGGCAGGACTCGATGCCCTCGTACTCATGCCTGCGCTTCTGATTGAAGCAGTCGCCGCTGCAGCGGACGAAAGCGACCTGCTCTATGACGTCCTCGCTCTCCACGCCGAGCACGTCGGCGATCTTCTTTGCGACGGCGTCGGCGCCGGGAACGCAGAGATTGGTCTTTGTCCCCGGGGTCTCGGCAAGTGCGTGCGCATAGCCGTCGCAGCCGGTGAAGCCGCAGGCGCCGCAGTTGGCGCCGGGCAGGCACTCGCGCACCTTTACCTCGGTCTCGTTCAGGGGGACGCTCATGAAATGCGAGGCGACCGCGAGCACGGCTCCGCAGAGGAGGCCGATGAGCGTTACAACGATTATTGCAAGTAGAATAGGACTCATAGCAATACCCTCTTTATTCTCCGAACAGACTGGTAACGATACCGCCGAAGCCGTAGAAGGCGAGCGACACTATGGACGCGGCGGCAAGCGTTATGGGGATGCCGCGGAAGGCCTTGGGAGGCTCGGACTCCTCCATTCGCTCGCGCACGCCGGCGAATATGACCATTGCGAGCAGGAAGCCCAGGCCGCAGCCCAAAGAGCTCACCATGGACTCGAAGAAATTATAGCCGTCGGTGATGTTATTGATAGTGACGCCGAGCACCGCGCAGTTGGTGGTGATGAGCGGGAGATACACGCCCAGCGAGCTGTGCAGTGAGGGTATGTACTTTTTGAGCACTATCTCGACGAACTGCACGAGCGCAGCGATGACGAGTATGAACACGATCGTCTGGAGATAGCCCATGCCGTTGGGATCCAGAAGATAGGTCTGTATGGGCCAAGTCACCGCCGTTGCAAGGAGCATTACGAATATTACGGCGACGCCCATGCCGGAAGCCTGATCAAGCTTTTTGGAAACTCCCAGGAAGGGGCAGATGCCGAGGAATTTGCTTAAAACGTAGTTATTGACCAATACGGAGGTCATGATTATTTTGAGCATCAGTTTGAAGGTTTCCATATTCACGCCTCCACTTTCTCAGCAGTTTCGCAGGACGCGCAGTCCTTGCGGCAGAACGACGCGGAAGGACAGCCCTCGCAGTCGAAGCTCTTCCTCTGCGGCGCCTTCCCCCTCGTGATATGGGCGACGAGCGCGATGAGGCAGCCGAACACGAGGAAGCCGCCCGGAGGAGCCGTCAGGAACGAGATCTTGTACGGCTCTAGGAAGCCGATCTTCATACCGGCAAAGCTCGCGTTGCCCAGCACCTCGCGGATGGTGGCCATCGCGATGAGCGCGAGGGTGAAGCCCGCGCCCATGCCGAGGCCGTCCAGAGCGGACTCGAGCACGTTATGCTTATTGGCGAACATCTCCGCCCTGCCCAGTATGATGCAGTTGACGACGATCAGCGCAAGATACACGCCGAGCATCTCGTAAAGCTCGGGAAGATAGGCTTCCATGAGCATCTGCACCAGAGTGACGAAGCCGGCGATGACGACTATATAGCACGGTATCCTGACCGTATCGGGTATCACCTTGCGCAGCAGGGAGATGACCATGTTGGAGCAGGTCAGCACCGCGGTTGCGGCAAGTCCCATGGCTACGGCGTTTATGACGCTGACGCTCATAGCCAGCGTCGGGCAGGTGCCGAGCACGAGCACGAGAACGGGGTTCTCCTTGAGGAGACCGTTCAGGAGTATCTTAAGCTTTTTCATTCGGCAGCACCTCCTCCGGCGAGCTTAAAGAATTCGAAGGCGTCCGCTATTGCGCCCTTGAGCGCCTTCGACGAATAGGTGACTCCGGCAAACGAATCGACCTCAGCGAAGTTGCCGGCGTTCTTTCCCAGATAATTCTGCGGGTAGGTATCCCTGCCGAAATCCTTGGACTCCTGATATGAGGTGAGCTTGACGCCCGCTATGCTTCCGTCGGGAGCAATGCCCAGCGTCACGCCCATATCACCCGAGGAATAGGCCGACCTTGCGGCGAGCACGACAGCCATGCTTCCGTCCTTGCCGCGATACGCCGCCTTTACCGAGCCGGGAGCGCCCTCGGGAAGCTCCATCTCCTCAAAGCCGCCCGCGTTCGGGAGCACTTCGTTCAGCGAGCTTACGACCTTTTCATGCCTCGTTTTTTCGATAATAGGCGAGGTGACGCCGTTCGTGACCGCGAGCAGAGCGGTGATAACGAGGCAGATGACCGTTAATACGATAACGCTTTTAAGACCGTTGTTCTTCATATCAAGCCTTCACCTCCCCGAGAGGCTTTTTCCTCGTTGCCTTATCAATGAAATTGGTAAAGAGGTTCATGAGCAGTATCGAGAACGAGACGCCCTCCGGATACGCGCCGAGCCTCCTTATTACTGCGGTGAGCAGCGCACAGCCCAATGCGAACACCACCTTGCCCAGATTGGTGGTCGGAGTAGTGACGTAATCGGTCGCCATAAATATCGCGCCGATGAAGAGGCCGCCGGAGAGTATCTGGTAAAGCGCTGTCTCGGCGCTGCCGTAAATGAGCCACGAGAGCAGGAACACGGCGCTGATATAGACGACGGGGGTATGCCACGTGATGACCTTCCTGACCAGCAGATAAACGCCGCCTATCAGCAGCGCTATCGCACAGGTCTCGCCGAGCGCGCCGCCCCTCAGGCCGAGGAGCATATGGGTCAGCGAGGGGAGCGCGCCCTCCGCGCCGCCCATGACGGCGAGCGGGGTCGGGGACGCGACGGCGTCCGCGGCGACCTTGATATTCGCGGCGGAGCTCATGGTCTCCGTGAAGGCGATCAGCATAAACACCCTTGCAGTGGCGGCGGGATTGGCGAAATTCTTGCCGAGGCCGCCGAAGAGGCACTTGACGACCACTATCGCGAAGAGGCTGCCGACGACCGCGGGGTAAATACCGACGGAAGCGGGAAGATTAAGGCCCAGTATGAGTCCCGTCACGACCGCCGAAAGATCCGAAAGCGTGTTCTTCCTGCGGGTGATGAGATCGAAGAGCGTCTCCCCTATCATGCAGGACGCGACGCAGACGGCGACAACGAGCAGGGCCCTCGCCCCGAATATCACGACGCCTGCGATGAGCGCGGGGATGAGGGCGATAATGACGTCGAGCATTATGCCCCTCGTGGTCCTTCCGGAATCGATATGCGGCGAAACGGAAACTATGAATTTTCTTTCTTCGGTCTGTTCCATTATGCCTTGTCTCCTTTTTGGGAATTCTGCCAATCCCTCAGTATGGTCTTGGCGAGCTTATGTCTCTGAACTATGTGCTGATGCGCCGGGCAGACGAACGCGCACGCTCCGCACTCCATGCAGAGATTCACCCTCTGCTTATAGAGCCCAGCGCCGTCCTTGTTCTTGAACGCCTTGGCGATCGCGGGGGGATTCAGCCTCATCGGGCAATGGTTCACGCAGTTGCCGCACCTGATGCAGGGGGTCTCCTCCTTGAACTCGGCGTCCTTTGCGTCGAATGCCAGTATCGCGTTGGTGTTCTTGAGGATGGGAACGTCAAGATCCGGCACCGCCGTGCCCATCATGGGGCCGCCGTAGAGGAGCTTTTTGGGCTCCGACTTGAAGCCGCCGCAGAACTCGAAAACGTCCCCGAGCCGCGTGCCGATGGGAACGAACACGTTCATCGGGTTCCTTACCGCGGAGCCGTCGACCGTGACGAGCTTCTCAACGAGGGGCATGCCGGTCTCTATGTACTGCTCGATATTTGCAAGGGTGGTGACGTTCATGATTACCACGCCGACGTCCAGCGGGAGCTTGCCCTCCGGGACTATCCTGCCGGT
>CAMZFO010000125.1 GCA_947306125.1 uncultured Clostridia bacterium
TCCGCCCGCAAGGAAAAGCGTAATATACATGGTAAAAAGCGCTCCCGCCATCCTTAAGGCGGAGGGCTTTATGCGCCTGCCGAAAAGCTCCGCGTCCTCGCGCTTTTTGAAAACCGCCGCAACGTTTGCCGCAAGCAGCATAAAAGTGGTGGTCTTCATGCCGCCCGCCGTGGAGCCGGGCGAGCCGCCTATCAGCATAAGGCAAATGGTAGCTGCCCTTGAAGCGCCCGAAAGCGACCGCATATCCACTGTGTTAAAGCCCGCCGTCCTCGGCGTCACCGCCTGAAAGAGCGAGGTCAAAAGCCTTTCGCCGAAGGGCAGCCCCCTCTGATCGGTAAAAAAGAGCCAAACCGCCGGCAGCAGTATCAAAAGCCCCGTCGCCGCAAGTATCGTCTTCGTCTGCATGCTGTATTTAGCGGGGCGCAGCCTGTTCACGCGGATATCGTCCCAGGTCAAAAAGCCGACGCCGCCCGTGATTATAAGCAGCATTATCGGCACGCTGACCGCGGCGTTGGCAGAGAAGGACGTGAGGGAGGAGAATTCGCCGCCGGCGCCGCCCATAATATCGAAGCCCGCGTTGCAGAAGGCGGAAACGGAGTGAAAAACCGCGGGCCAAACGCCCTTGATCCCGAACCGCGCTATGAACGGGGGCATAAGCAAAAGCGCGCCCGCGGCCTCAACGGTCAGCGTGCCGAATATGGCAAGGCGGGTTAAGCGCGCTATCCCGCCCAGCTTGGGCGCGGACATTGCGCTTTGCATGGTGCTGCGGGTAAAGAGCGAAAGCCTTTTGCCCGAAAGCATAACGGCGGAGGCGGCAACCGTTACCACGCCAAGCCCGCCCGTTTGAATGAGAAGCAGTATCACCGCCTGGCCGAAGCCCGACCAGTAAAGCGCGGTGTCGCGCACGACAAGCCCCGTTACGCACACGGCTGAAACGGCGGTGAACAGCGCGTCCGAAAATGGGGCGGAATGCCCCGAGCGTGAGGATATGGGCAAAAGAAGCAGCGCGGTGCCGATGAGTATCAGCGACGCAAAGCCGAGTATTATTATTATCCAAGGCGAAATCTTGCGCTTGCCGACGGCTTCGCCTTCCATAACGGGACCTCCTCTTCTTATTCTCGGTTTAAGTATATATCCCGGGGCTTAAAGACGGCGTAAAAGCAGTCAGCGCGGGCATTAAGAAGCCGTAAAGAAAGACCGCGCTGCAGTGCTTGCTGCGGCGCGGCCGTGGTTTTTGCTTAATAAGGCTTTATTTGATCCCGAATTCTCCGTCGCGGCCGACGGAGATGCGGGCGTTATAGAACGCCTTCATGCCGTTTATCATGTAGTCGACGTCCCTGGAGCCCGCCGTCTCCACGCAGGAGTGCATGGCGAGCTGGGCGAGGCCTATGTCGAGAGTGTTTATGGAAACGTGCGAGCCGGAGATATTGCCGAGCGTGCCGCCGCCCAATACGTCCGAGCGGTTGGCGAAGTGCTGGCAGGGAATGCCGGCGTCCTTCAGGAGCTTATGGAAGAGAGCGGAGGATACGCCGTCGGTGGTGTAGCGCTGATTGGCGTTGAATTTTATGACTATGCCCTCGTTCATGTAAACGCAGTTCTCCTCGTCCGTCTTCTCCGGATGATTGGGGTGGACGGCGTGCGCGTTGTCCGCGGAGAGCATGAACGAAGCGGCGGCGGCGCGGTAGGCGTCCTCCTGCGTCTTGCCGAGCGCGATGAATATGCGCTGCATTACGTCGTAAAGGAAAGTGGAGTCCGCGCCCTGCTTGGTGCCGGAGCCGACCTCCTCGTTATCGAATACGCAGAGCATATTGACGCCCTTTTCGGGCTTTTCAGCGGCGAGGAACGCGGCGAGGCCGGAATAGGCGCACTCGAGGTCGTCGAGCCTGGGGGAGAGCACGTATTCGTCCTCCCTGCCCATCACGCGGCCGGTGACGCGGGGATAGAGATAGAGGTCGCAGCCCAAAAGGTCGTCCTCGGGCACGCCCGCCGTTTCGGCGATGAGGGCGCGGAATTTGCCCTTCGCCTCGCCGTCGCCGAAGAGGGGCATGAGATCGGTCTGGGCGTTGTACTTGAAGCCGTCGTTGATCTCGCGGTTCATGTGGATGGCGACGTTGGGAATGACCAGAAGATCGCGGTCAACGTCAATAAGGCGCGCCTCCATGCCGCCTTCGGTGCGGACGAGTATGCGCCCCGCGACGGAAAGGGGACGGTCGAACCAGGTGGAGAAGAGCATCCCGCCGTAGCGCTCGACGTTGAGCTTGGTGTACTTGCCGCGCACGGAAAGCTCGGCGTTCTCCTTGATCTTGAACGTGGGGGAGTCCGAGTGGGCGGCGATTATGCGGAATGAATCGGCCTCGCCCGAGGGGATATCGAAGGCGATGACGGAGCTCGTGTTGCGGGTCACGAAATAGCCGCGGCCGGGCTCGAGCTTCCATGCCCCGCCCTCGTCAAGCCTCGTCCTGCCGGAGGCCTCGAGCTCGGCGCAGAGATTCGCCGTCGCGTGGAAGGCGGTGGGGGAACGGTCGATGAATGAGAGAAGATTCTTTACGTTGTTCATATATGCCTCCTGAATAGTATTCTTATATCAAACGGTATCCAAGCAGTATTTGACGTGCAGCGCGGCGGGATCAATATCGGTGTTGATATAGAGCATCCTCGCGCCCACGGGGTCCTCTATCTCGTTCAATACCGCGCGTCCGCGATCGCGCATTATGTCGACTCCCGCGTAGTGCAGGGGAAGCTCGCGGCACACGGCCTCGACTATACTGCGCTCGTCTGGAAGAAGCGCGGAGAGCGGTACCGTTTCCGCGCGGCCGCCGAGGGAAAAATTGCTCCTGAAATCGGTGCTTGAAACGCGCAGCATCGCCGCGGCGGGCCTGCCGCCGATAACGTAAACGCGCATATCCCGTCCCAGGTCGGTGGCCAAGGGCTGGGCGATGCTCCTGCCGCTCTGCGCGGCAAGGTAAGCGGCAAGATCGTTTTCGTTCCTCACGAGAGTCACGCCCCTCCCGCCGTGCCCGCCCGCGGGCTTTGCGACGAACGGGAATTCGAAGGGCGGCTCCGCGCCCTCTATGAGCCGCGTATCGAGCATGGGGACGATGGGGGAGAGCCGCTCGAAGGTCAAAAGCTTATCGTTCGCGGTCTCGTTGACGAATGCGGGATTGCTTACGAACAGCCCCGCCCGCTCCAGAAAACGGGCAAGCTCAAAGTCGCGCGTGCGGTTGATGACGAGCTCCGCGCCCTCCGCCGCCGCGAGCACGTCCGCATAGGGGAGCCTGTCGGTGATAAGCAGTCCGGCCGAGAGCCCCGCCCCGGCAAGAGCGGAGAAATACTTGCGGATCAGCACGCCGTTCTTCTCGGCGTCCTCCCTTTTATAAAGTATGCAGGCCCTTTTCATTTGACGGTACTAACTATATGCGCCATTATCTCGTCCGCGGCGTTCACACCGGTGCAGTCCATTATGGAGCGGAAATGAGCGTTGGAATTGACCTCGCAGACTATGGGCCCGCTCCCCGTTTCGAGCAGATCCACCCCGCAGAAGTCGAGCCCGAGTATCTCCGCCGTCCGTATCGCAAGCTCCTCCTCCTCGAAGGTGGGTATATGCCTGCGCATGGAGCCGCCGTTTGAAATGTTGGCGCGGAAATCGCCGTGCTCGTTGAAGCGCTCCATGGCGGCTATCACCCTGCCGCCTACGACGTTCAGCCTCAGGTCGCGCCCGGCGCTCTCGCGGATAAACTGCTGGAATATGACCCTCCTGCCGCCCGCTCTTTTGAGTATGGCCTCGGCCTCAAGAGGGCTGTGAGCGAGGTAGACCTGCTGCCCGAATGAGCCGCAGACCTCCTTTATCACCACGGGGCTGCCGAGCTCTTCAAACAGGCGCCCGATAAAATCCACGCTGTTGTAGCCGATGTTTTCATAGGTGAAGGGCGCGCAGTAGGTGACGGGCTGCGGCACCCGCGTGCCGAGCGCCATGTGAGTCAGGGATTTATCGTCGCAGAGCTCTATCGCGTCCGCACGGTTGAAGAGGCGGTACCCGCGCGCCTCGAGCCCGCGGGCGAGCATGATATCCTTATCGTAAAAGAGCACGAAATCGGGCTTCTCGTCCGGCATGAGGTCGCGGCCCCCGCAAAGGGAGGGCATGAGCTCGTCGTTGGTATAGACCTTAAGAAAAACACCGAGCTTATCCGCGGCCTCCGAGAGAAGGCGCGTGAGCTCGGTAAATTTGCCCGTGTTCAAAAAACGGTTGACTATGAGCTGACCGAAAAGCGTACCCATCGCGATCACTCCGCCCGAAACGGGCGCCCTTTCTTCCGATTTGCGCCGAGATCAATACCGCTTGGAAACGCTCCTGGGGACTATGTTGCAGTCCCAGTAGAGGAGCCTGCCGTCGAGCTTCGCGGCGAGCTTGACGGTGCGCACGGTCAGTGCGTCTATATCCTCGCGCTTAAGCGTGGATATGCGGTAGATGACCACGCCGTTGGGCAGCTCGTATTCGCTCAAAAACTCCGAGCTGCCTATCGCGTAACCCGCCTGCCTCGCGATCTCCTCGAAGAGCAGACGCTGCTGCTCCGTGCGGAAACAGCAGTGCAGGTTTATTCTGCGGGTCGCCTCGATATTATCGCCTATCGAGCGGAGCTTTTCCACCTGCTCGCGGTTTTTGACGGTCTGATACTTGGTCTCGTTGGGGTAGAGGAGCTGGAAATAGGTCGCCCAGTCCTCCTCGTGCTTGCCGCCGACCCTGCACAAAAGCTTCTTTTCCTTTTCGGCTATGGCGCGGAGGGCGTCGTATTCCGCCTTGGAGGCCGTATAGAAATAGTATTGACGGAGCGCGCCCGTCTGCACGAACCCGGCGGGGCGGGTGCGGATGCGCCGCGCGCATTTTTGAGCTATATCCTCTATGCGGCGGATATCCGCGGAGGTCAGCGCACGGTCGCCTGTCGGCTGACAGCAGAAATAGCAGAGGAGGGGATGGTTCTCGTCCGGAGCGGTCCTGTAAAAGGAGAGCTCCACTCCGAAGCGCGCATCCTCGCCATCCAGCTTCCAATCGTATTCGAGCCAAGTCGATTTCTTTGCCATGTGCCGGCCTCCGGTGGTCTTTTTATAAAGAGAATGAGGGGGCTTGATATCACGGAATCCCCGTGAGGGTCCGACCCCGCCTTCGCCC
>CAMZFO010000126.1 GCA_947306125.1 uncultured Clostridia bacterium
AACCGCGAAGAGGTCTATCGCGGCATACTCGCCTTCCTGCGCTCCGCCGTCTGAAAAGGAGATAAACCCATGAAACTCATCAAAAAGCTCGCCGCGCTGCTCATAGCCGCGGCAATGTGCATGGCTCTCGTCCCCGTTTTCGCCGGAGGCGAAGCGGGCAGCGCGCGTCTCACCCCCGCCGAGAAGGCGGAGAGGCTCGCGGACCTTACGGATTTCAGCTCGAGGCTCGCAGGTATGAAGCGCGCTTACGGCAGGAGGACGGAGGGCGAGGAGGGCGCTTATTCCACCGCCCGCATTATCGTAAAGTCCCATAAGAAGATCGAGTGCCGCGAAGCGGTCGCCGTTGTTTCCGGCTATAACGACTGGC
The DNA here is from genome assembly GCA_947306125.1 of uncultured Clostridia bacterium. Classification (GTDB taxonomy): domain Bacteria; phylum Bacillota; class Clostridia; order Christensenellales; family CAG-138; genus UBA3857. The sequence continues at coordinate 368 of CAMZFO010000126.1, forward strand.
ATATACTCCAGTTCGCCACCCCCGCCGAGGCAGAGGCCGCCTGCAAGCGCTTCGAGGGCATGAGGGGCGTCGAATACGCCGTGCCCGATATAGTCATGAAGGTCAGCGCCCAGCCCGGCGTCAACTCGTTCAGGTCCTGGGGCTACGGGCCGAATCATCTCAACGCGTATGAGTTCAACGAGTGGCTTTACTCCCTCGCCGGCGACGTGGGCGCGCTGCCCGATATCACCGTCGCCGTCGTCGACACCGGCGCGGATTATTCCCACCCCTTCATCGCCGACAGGCTCGAGCCCGGATATGACGTCGTGGACGGCGATTTCACCCCCATCGACGGGCACAGCCACGGCACGCACGTCGCGGGGACCATAGTCGACGGCACGTTCGAGAACGTCAGGATAATGCCCATCCGCGTGCTCAACGACAACGGCTACGGCGACACCTCCGGAGTCGCGATAGGCATGGAGTACGGCTATCTGCACGGCTGCAGCGTCGAAAACCTTTCACTCGGCGGCTCCTGCGACGGTCTTACCGGTCACGAGCATCTGATGATGGCGGACGTCATCGAATCCGCCTTCGATAACGGCACGGTCATATGCGTCGCCGCGGGCAACGACTCCGAGGACGCCTCCAACTCCTGCCCCGCCAACGTCGCGAGGGCCTGCACCGTAGCTTCCATCGGTCAGAGCCACTCGCTCTCCTATTTCTCCAATTACGGCGACCTCGTCGACGTTTCCGCTCCCGGCGAGAGCATCTCAAGCTCCGTTCCCGGCGGCGGCTACGATTACAAGAGCGGCACCTCCATGGCGACCCCGCACGTCTCCGCCGCGGCGGCTATGGTCATGAGCGCCGTGCCCGGGATAGGCGCGGATGACGTCGTCAACGTGCTCAAGAATACCGCCGTCAGGCTCAGCGCCTCCGGCTCCGGCGCGGGCATGGTCCGCCTCTCCGCGGATATGTTCCCGCTCGATCCCGCGGTGAACGCCGAGGGCAGGCGTCTGCATTTCTCCAGCACGGGCAATTACCCCTGGACCGCGGGCGACGGCTTTGCGGTAAGCGGCAACGCGGGCGTGAACAGCAGCAGCTCGCAGCTCACCTGCGCCGTGGACGTCGGCGCGGAGCAGACCGTCACATTCGAGTATAAGGTCAGCAGCGAGGAAGGACACGATCATCTCAGGCTCATCTGCGATTCCGCCGTGCTCTTCGAGGCGAGCGGTGAAAGGGATTGGCAGAGCGTGACCGCGCAGATACCCGGCACGGGCACCAAGACCCTCGTTTGGCAGTATTCCAAGGACGCTTCCGGCGCGGCGGGCAGCGACAGGGCGTATATCAGGAACGTCAGGCTCAACGGCTCGCTCATCACCGCCGTCAACTACACCGGCGCTTCCATACCCGTATACTCCGAGGGTGAGCATCCCTGGGTCGCGGACGAGCACGAGACCGCGGCGCGCAGCGGCAATGCGGGCGTTAACAACAGCGAGTCCGTGATGCGCGTCAGCCTGCCCCTCGATTACGGCATGAAGGCCGCGTTCGGCTATAAGGTCAGCGCAGGCGCGGGCGACGTGTTCACCGTCAAGGCGAACGGCGAGACCGTGCTCACCTCCTCCTCGACCGACGGCTACGTCGGCTTCGAGTATACGGCGGCGTTCACGGGCGTACACGAGCTCGAATTCATATTCACCAAGGACGGCTCCGGCGCGGCCGGCAGCGACTGCGCATGGGTAAGGCGTCTGACCTATTATCACACCTTCGAATCCGCCGTGAACGGCTCCCATGATTTCCTGCCGATATTCAACGAGGGCGAATACCCCTGGCTCGTCGAGGGCGATCACGTCAAGTCCTCCAATGCGGATATGGATTCCACCGAGAGCAGCTTCACTCTCATGCTAAATATGCGGCAGGGCGAGACGCTTTCATTCCGCTATTACGTCAGCAGCGAGGAATTCTATGATTTCTTCCGCTTCACGGCTGACGGGACCGAGCTTATCAGTGAATCCGGCTACGGATACTGGAAGACATATACCTTCACCGCCTCCGCCTCGAAGACCTACAGCTTCAAGTGGAGCTTTGAGAAGGACTATAGCCTGGGCTCCTACGACGACTGCGCGAGGGTGGACGACATCGTCTACTCCGGCAGCGTGATAAGCGCGGACGGCGACGCGAACGCCGACGGCGTCATAGACTCCGTTGACGCTCTGCTCATACTGCGCTACTCAATGGGCCTCGTCGGCGAGAACGCTCTCGACCTTGCCCGCTGCGACGTGAACGGCGACGGCGTGGTCGATTCCGCGGACGCCATAATCGTTCTGCGCAGAACGCTCGGTATGTGATAAACCGATCCTTGCCCGCCCCCCGATAAAAAGGGGAGCGGGCTTTTTGCCTTTTAAACGTTACCTTTGCGCTCCGTTTTACGACGTATAGGGTGAGAGAACAGGAAACGGGGTATCGAAATGATCGCCGATGAAAGAATAATCGCGCTCTATGAGGCGAGGGACGAGGAAGCGATAAGGCTCACCGAGGAAAAGTACCGGGGGCTTATGTTTTCCGTCGCCCGGAACGTCACCGGGGATCCCTCCTGCGCGGAGGAATGCGTACAGGACGCGCTCTACGCCGCATGGCAGGGGATACCTCCCGCGCCTTTAAGCCTGCCCGCATTCTTAACGAGGCTCGTGCGCAGGCGGGCGATAGACCGCGTGCGCGAGCGCAATTCGGTCAAGCGCGGGGGAGGGGAGCTGCCGCTTATTATAGAGGAGCTCGATGAGTGCGTGCCCGACAGGATCCGGTCGGGCTTTACAGATGACCTTGCGCTCAAAGAGATCGTTTCGGACTTCACCGGGTCGCTCGAGGGGCTCGAAAAAAAGCTCTTCATAGGCCGATACTTCTGTTCGCTTTCCGTAAAAGAGCTTGCCGAAATGCACGGCCTTTCGCGCGGGGCCGTCAAGATGAGGCTTGTCCGTACAAGGAAAAAACTCAGGGAAACGCTGGAAAAGGAGTGTATAACGATATGAACGGCGAAAGCATTTATATGGCGATGGATAAAGTCGCCGACAGCGACGCGGCGGAGGCGCTCGAGCCCTGCCTGAAGGGGAACAAGGCACGCGCGGGGCGCTTTGTCCCGGCCGCGGCCGCGGCGTGCCTGCTGGCGGTGATAGCGGCGGCTGTGATAGCGGGGGGAGCGGTGGAAAAAAGGAAGGCGCAGACGGCCGAAGCTTCGCCCACGGAGCAGGCCGAGTTTACCGAGCAGCCGTTGGCTTCCGAGGAGCCCTCGCCCACGGAGGTGTTTGATTACCCCGCGCCGATGGAGGGCGCGGAATGGCTGCGCTTCTTCAAGCACGCGGGCGAAATGTATTACGAGCATCGTATGCTCCCGGCCGAAGCGGACATATTCGGCGACCGCATTGGGATCGCGTATTTTGCCGCGGAGCTCAATAAAAAGCACGAGGATTACGGCGAGCTTGCCGGCAGCGTGCGAGGCAGCGTTTACAAGGTCAAGGGCGTGGATCCCAGGCTTTTCCTCTGCATGCGTGAGCAGGATGGCCAGGTGGTGCTTTTCATAAACGAAACGAACTGCGATTTTGCCCGCGGGAGCGACCTTTTTGAGGATATGCTGCATATCTCCGAAAGCGGTATGAAGCTGAGGATGGTCGAATACGGGGGCGATGAGGAGCATTATTATGAGCTCGATCCCGGGCATTCCGGCGCGGCGGATGAGCTTATAGCGCTCATGGACCGCGGCGAATGCGTGATGCAGCCGACGGGCGTTTATTCCGGCCTCGGGAAGAGCATGGACCTGCTTTTCTGCCGTGAAGACGGGCTTACGGTGAGCGTTACCGCCCGGCGCGGCGGGTTCGTGGAGCTCTCGGACCACAGGATAACGCAGGAGGGCAAGTACCTCCGCTTCAAGGTGGACGAGGAGGAGCTCGGCAGGCTCATGGACGAGCTCGAGGCGAACCGCTTCGAGATACCGGACGACGAGTTCAGGATCGCCGAGGATCTTGCCTCCTGCGCGAAAGACGAGCGGCTCGGGAAATACGTGCCCCAAACCATGCCGGAGGGCTATGAGCTTGTTTATGCTGCTATTTACCGAAAGATCGACGAGCAGACGGGCGCTCTTATTGGCGCGGAAAGGATAGAGTTCGAGCTCAAGGACGCCGCGGACCGCTACCTCTGCGCGGATATCACGTATTACAGGTCCAAGGGGGAGCAGAGCCATGCGAATTACGATAACATGACCGCCGTGCTCTTCCGCGAGAGCGCGATGATAGTCCTGAAGGGCGATTTCGGAGTCACGGAGGAAGTGTTCCGGGAGTTCGTCGAATCGTTTGACGAACCTTGATCGGGAAAGGAAAGTAAAATACAAGGGCCTTAAGGCCCTTGTATTTTTTTTACCGTTTAGTTTGTGCACCCGGGGCCGACTTGCCTCCCCTTGTCAAGGGGAGGTGGCAGACAAGCCGCAGGCTTGGCTGACGGAAGGGTGGAAACCCGGGAGGAAATAAAGCGATTTACCGGATATCTTCCCTGATCATCGGCATGCTCATGCACCCGGGGCCGCCCTGCCCCCGATCTGCCTCCCTTGCCAAGGGAGGTGGCAGACAAGCCGCAGGCTTGGCTGACGGAAGGGTGGAAACCCGGGAA
>CAMZFO010000127.1 GCA_947306125.1 uncultured Clostridia bacterium
AAACCATGCTTTTTTTATTTGCTCTCACGCTTCGTCCCGCACTATGCTTTCGTCCGCGAACACGTAAACGGGGTGGGACGCCTCGCCCTCGCCCTGGAGCACGACGTAATACGCCTGCCGCCCCTCGTAGAGCTCATAGGTGATGGACTGGATCGCCATGTCCTTGTAATCGCTGTGCTTTGAGAGCAGGGCCACGACCTGCGGCACGTCATCGGGATCGACCACGACGCCCTCCATGAAGCCCTCAATGCCTCCCGTCACGTCCGTCGCCGAGGGGCTGCCGGAAGCCGAGGGGCTGCCGGACGCGGAAGGGCTTCCGGACGCGGAAGGGCTTCCGGACGCGGAAGGGCTTCCCGAGGCGGAAGGGCTTTCGGATGCGCTCTCGCTGCCTACGGGAGAGGCCGAGGGCGAGACGCCGGGGGACGCGCTTGCGGCGGGCGAAGCGGAAGGCTTCGCGCTGCTGCCGGGAACGCCCATGCCACCCGAACAGCCTATCAAGGCCGCAGCCGTCAGCGCGGCAAGCGCGAGGACCATTGCTTTTTTAATAAAAATACGCATTTTTACCTCCGATAATTGTCCCGAAGCGGAGTTTTTCCCGCGCCGGGACTTGATATGAAGGCAGTATGCGCCGCTTTTCGGCGTATTATTCGCAAACAAAAATTTCACGCAAAACAAAAACCGGGCCTTGCGGCAGCCCGGTTTTTGTTCTTTCGCAATTTTGGAGGGATCGATTGCTTCAAAAGGCTGAAGTGGGGGGTACTTCCTTTGCCTTTCACCTATATAACGAACGGGAGCCCCAAAAGGTTCCCGCTCCCGCAAAAATTTTTAATATATTTTATTCGCCGTGAGTGATGTTGAGCCGCTTGTTGATCTTGTTGAGGCGGCCGATAAGCACGTCGCGCTTCTCCTTCTTTTCGCCTATGCTCTTTTCGAGCGCCTTCAGCTCCTCCTTCGTCTCGCGCCCGCGCACGGAGGAATAGACGAGCGTGAACCCGCCTATCACGGATATCACGATCGAGGCTATGATGCCGAAAGTGGAATGCTCGCTGATGAAGAGCACCAGAAGGAATATGCCGATGACGGCGGCGCCCATGCCTCCGGATATGAGCCCCTTTGCCGTTTTCAGCTTCGCCTGCAGCTTATGCTTGCGGCTGCGCATATCGTCGATCTGCTTTACGGTCTTCTTGAGCTCCTCCTTGAACTCCGCCTTGCGCTTGAGCTGGAGCGCGGTCTCCTCCTCGGAAAGCGACTCCTGCTCCCTTTCGGCGCGCTCGGAGCTCTCCCCGCTCTGCTCCCGCGGCTTTTCCTGCGAGTGCGTATGCGGACGGGCCAAGGTCTCCGCCGCGGGGCGGGGAGACGACGCATTGCCCCCGCTCAGCACTTCGCTCCTCAAAGCGGAGGTGCGCAAACGCGCGCCGCAGAAAATACAGGTATATTCGGCCGTGTTTTCCTCAAAGCCGATATCCCTTCCGCAGCACGGGCATTTTGCGGCGACTATGCTCATTCCGACCTCCGGGTGTACTGATCTATTATGATTATATCCCCTTTTATGTAAAAAATCAAGCTTTCTCGCAGAGATGTTTCAAATAATCGTTCAATTCCGGCCTTATCCGGCGGCTTTCGCGGCATTTTCTTACCGCCATGCGCATCACCGCGCCGTCCCCGTCGCCCTCAAAGCCCCGCTCGAAGTATGGGAGCGCCGCCTTTTCCTGCTTGGCGAGCGCGGTCGCAAAGAACCACGCCTGCATCATGCGCACGTAATACTCCTCCCTTTCCACGCGCGCGGCCCTCTCAAGCGCCTCCGGCTTGAAATCCGCGTCAAGGAAATGGCTCATCAGCATGCTTATGCCGAAGCGCACGGTGAAGGGCAGCGGCGAGGCCAAATACTCCGGTATCTTCTCCCAGAGCTCCGCCCTGTGCTTTATGAACGCCTTGGGCTTTATCGTGTCGCACACCGCCCAGTTATCGACGAGGGGCAGCAATTCCTCCAGCTCGTATATCGCCCGGTCATAGTCCTTGATCTCGTTTATCAGCATGGCGTGGAGCATATCCTCCTCATAATAGGTATGAGGCAGCTCGAACATGAAGAGGTCCGCCTTCACCGTCCCGCTTATGCTCTTTGCGGCCGCGCGCAGATCCGGCAGGCGCACGCCTATTATCGTATTCGGGTCCGCGTCCGGCACGAGCTTCCGCTGGAACCGGGCGTACTCCTCGTCCACCTTTTCATTGAGCAGCGGATAGAGCGATCCGCCGAGCCTGAGCTTTGCAAGTATCGCCTCGTCCGCCGGGCAGAATTCGTATTTATCTATCTCCGTGGGGCTTACCCACGCAAGCTCCGTATGCTCCATGAGCTTCGGCTCGCCCTGCGCTATGCGCGCTTTATAGAGCGTGAGCTCCACGGTCAGGTCGGGATAATCGTGGACGAGCTGCATGAACTCATCCCCCGCCTCTATCTCTATCCCCAGCTCCTCGCGGCATTCGCGGACAAGCGCCTCCCTGCCGGTCTCGCCCGGCTCGAGCTTGCCGCCCACGAACTCCCACAGCCCTCCGCGAGCCTTCTCCGGCGGCCTGCGGCACGCGAGGAAACGCCCGTCCCGCCTTATGAGCGCCGCCGCGACGCGGGTGATAAGCTGCTTCCTGCGCTCCTCCTCGGGCACGAGCCGTCCGCCCGTCGCCCAGGCTATATGGGTGACGCCCGCCTCGTCCGGCACGCCGTTTTTCGCATGCTCCGCAAAGCCCAGCGAGGCCGCGCTCGAGGGCTCTATGAACAGTTTTTCGTTATCGTACAAGAGGTTTTGAAGATCGGGCAGCGCATCGTCGCTCACCGTGTATTCGCCGGAGACCAGCTCCTTCACGGAGTCGCAGACCAGCTTCGACGCCGTGCCCACCGCGAGCCCGTCCGCCTCCGTTTTGCCGGAAAGCCCCAGCTCCGTCACGGGAACGGGGCCGCCCGTCAAAAACGCCGCCAGCATGCAGGGCGCCTCCGTGGGCTCCGCGAAGAAGCAGTTCACCGCGTCGCCGAACACCGCCTTCGCTCCGAAGCATATTCCGCCCGGCGCGCCGCCCACCCCGCAGGGCAGGTAAAGGTTCAAGGGGTGCTTTTCGTCCACGGCGACTCCCGCTTCATCAAGCTGTTTTTTAAGCCTCAGCGCGGCGACCGCGTACCCCATGAAGAGCGGCAGGGAGTTTTCGTCGTCCACGAAATAGCTCATGGGGTCGGCCTCCGAGAGCTCGCGCCCCCTTTTGACGGCGGAGGAATAGTCGCCCTCGTACTCGACTACCGTAACGCCCTTCGAGCGCAGCAGGTCCTTCTTCCACTGCTTCGCGTCGGAGGACATATGCACCACGGCTTTATACCCCAGCGCCGCGCTCATGATGCCTATGCTCATGCCGAGATTCCCCGTCGAGCCCACCTGCACGGTGCAGCCCTCGAGCCGCGCGCGGATCTCTTCGGGGCTCATTGAATACACCGCCTCGCCTATTAGCCGCTCCGTGTGCAGCAGCACCTCGTAAATGCCTCCCCTCGCCTTCACCGAGCCCGCAATGGGCAGATCGGAGTCGCGCTTGACGAACAGGCGGCCGGTAAGCCCCAGCGCCTCCTTCAGCCTCGGCGTCTCCGTCAGCGGGGACTCGATCACCCCGTGCGAGGGTGCGGTCTCCGGAAACAGCTCTTCGATGAGCGGCGCAAAGCGGCGCAGGCGGGCGTCCGCCTCCTCTATGTCCTTTATCGAGAACGGCAGTTTTTCAAGCGCCTCCGCAGCGGGAAGCTTATTGGGGTTGAGCCAAAGCTGCGGCGCGGAAAGCTTCAGCAGATCGAGCGAATCCATAGGATCATCCTCCTTTTTTTCGGGAATATTATAAAATAAAGACGGGAGCAAATCAAGGGCTGACAAGCGGGGCGAAAAGAGCTATAATACGGTCAAACGCCGCAAAGGAGCAGACCCATGCTTAATGAAGAGATAATTCCGCTCGTTATCGACTCGCTCGACAAATACCCGCTTTCACAGCCGCAGGATATCGTGAAGCTTTTGTATCAGCGCGAATTCGGCCCCGCGCACGCCGTCGCCGATCCCGAGGCGGCGAAGCGCTTCCTTTTGGAGGAGTATTCCTCCACGATTCAGGAGGAAGGCGTGCTCTGCGAATACATAGGGGGCGGCTATGCGCGGCTGCTGCTTTCGCGGCTCGACGCCAACGGCGTGACTCCGGAGGAAGCGGCGGAGCTGTTCGTGAAGAGCGCCGCGCCCGCGGGCGAAAAGTCGGCCTTCGCCGAAATGCTCCTCGAGCTTGCCCGCGACCCCTTCATCGCCGGCCTCATGCCCGGTCTGCCCGGTTATATCGCCGATCACGTCGCCGCCGGCTGCCCCGCCGTGCATCACAGCGAGCGCTACCGCGCGGCTTACGCCCCCGCCTACCGCGTGATCCGCGCCGAGCTCCTTGCAAAAAGAATAATATAATATCGTTTTTCAAAAAACCCGTTGACAACTGCGGCCCGAAATGATAAAATAGTTTCCCGTCGGCAGGGTAAGCAGCGTGCGCCTGTAGCTCAGGTGGATAGAGCAACGGTCTTCTAAACCGTGGGCCCGGGGTTCGAGTCCCTGCAGGCGCGCCATTTTGTAAAGGTCGTTGCGGCAGCCTTATGGTGGGTGTAGTTCAGTTGGCTAGAATGCCAGATTGTGGCTCTGGAGGTCGTGGGTTCGAGCCCCACCACTCACCCCATTTGCAAATAGAGCTTTTGCGGCAGCAAAGGCTTTATTTTTGAAAAGGCGTGCCCGTTGGGGTGTCGCCAAGCGGTCAAGGCATGGGACTTTGACTCCCACATCGTAGGTTCAAATCCTGCCACCCCAGCCAGC
>CAMZFO010000128.1 GCA_947306125.1 uncultured Clostridia bacterium
CCGGCTGAAAGCGCGCTGCAGCAAGGCAAAGCGCAAAGTTCGCCCCGGAGCCTCGCGGGTGAAGCCGGGCGTGCCCGGTGCGTAGTCTGCGGCGGGTGCGCCCGTTACAGCGCGGAACGAGGCGTAAGGGGCTTTATCCCCCTTGTGCGAATTTGGGTGGTACCACGGCCGCATGCCGTCCCTTTGGGATGCATGCGGTTTTATTACGTTAACAACCGAAAGGAGCAAATACTAAATGTTCGAAGAACTAAAAGCAATACGCGAGGCGGCTTTGCGCGAGCTCGAGGCCAGCAAGTCCTCCGAGGAGCTTTCCGAGCTTTCGACCTCGGTGCTCGGCAGGGGCGGCAAGCTTACCGCCATACTCCGCACGATGGGCAAGCTCTCCGCCGAGGAAAGGGCGGAGCTGGGCAAGCGCGCGAACCTCGTCAAGCAGGAGCTCGCCGAGAAGTTCGAGGAGCGCAAGGCGCAGCTTAACGAGCTCGCCGAGCAGATGAAGATCGAGCGCGAGGCGATCGACGTGACCCTCCCCGGCGTCAAAAAGGCGGCGCAGGCGGGCGCGCTCAACCCCTTAACTCTCATCTACCGCGAGATACGCGACGCGCTCATCGGCCTCGGCTTCACGACCTTCGAGGGCCCCGAGGTGGAGTATGACGAGTATAACTTCACTCTCCTCAATCTGCCCCCCAACCACCCCGCAAGGGATATGCAGGATACCTTCTATGTAAACGACAAGGTGCTCCTGCGCACGCACACCTCCCCCTGCGAGGCGAGGGCGTTAAAGACGCTCGATCTGCCCTTCCGCCTCGTCATACCCGGGCGCTGCTTCCGCGTGGACGAGCCGGACGCCTCCCACAGCCCCGTATTCATGCAGATGGAGGGGCTGGTGGTCGACCGCAACGTATCGCTCGCCGATCTCAAGGGCACCATAGATTCCTTCGTGAAGGCGGTCTTCGGCGAAGACGTCGAGTCCCGCCTGCGCCCCAGCTACTTCCCGTTCACGGAGCCCTCGGCCGAGGTCGACATCTCCTGCACCATATGCGGCGGCAAGGGCTGTTCCTCCTGCAAGGGAACGGGCTGGATGGAGATAATGGGCTGCGGCATAACGAACCCGCATGAGATTGAAAACTGCGGGCACAGCTCCGACGAATGGCGCGCCTTCGCATGGGGCGTCGGCGTCGACCGCGTTGCCTGCCTCAAGTACGGCATAAGCGATATCCGCCTGATATATGAGGGCGACGGCAGGTTCCTGTCGCAGTTCAAGTGATGATGGAGGTGAACTGATATGAAACTCCCCCTTAAATGGCTTAAAGAATACGTCGAATTCAACGTTACCCCCAAGGAGTTCGCGGAGAGGATGCTCCTGCGCGGCTTCGAGGTCGCCGAGATAATACCCGAAATGGACGGTATCGACGGCGTTTACGTCTGCGAGATAACCGATATCGAGCCCCATCCCAACGCGGATAAGCTCCGCGTCTGCACCGTGGACGTCGGGCGTGAGGAGCCCCTGCAGATAGTCACCAACGCGACTAACGTCAAGGTCGGCGATCAGGTCCCCGTGGCGCTCGATAACGCTTCGCTCACCGGCGGGCTCGTAATACATCCCACCAAGATGCGCGGCGTGGCCTCCGCGGGTATGTTCTGCGGCAATGAGGAGCTCGGCATATCCGACGTCGAGTATCCCGGCTGCGAGAACGGCGGCGTCATGGTGTTCTTTGAAAAGCATCCCAACGGCCAGCGCATACAGGAGGCGCTTGACCTTGACGACTGCATATTCGATATAGAGCTCACTCCCAACCGCCCCGACTGCCAGTCGATAATCGGCATCTGCCGCGAGGCGGCGGCCGCGCTGGGGCAGAAATTCCGTGAGCCCGATCCCAGGCGCGTGGAGGGCGAAGGCGACTGCCGCGACGTAGCGCAGGTAACGGTCGAAAATCCCTATCTCTGCCCGCGCTATACCGCAAGGGTCGTCACCGACCTCAAGATAGAGCCCTCGCCCCTCTGGCTGCAGAGGAAGCTCAAGGCGGTCGGCCTCCGGCCCATCAACAATATAGTCGATATCACCAATCTCGTGCTCGTCGAGTACGGTCATCCCATGCACGCGTTCGATCTCGCCTGCGTCGCGGATAACCATATTGTGGTCAGGAACGCGAACGAGGGCGAGGTGGTCTATACCCTCGACGGCAAGGAGCGCGTCATGAGCGCCGATATGCTGCTCATAGCCGATCCCGAAAAGGGCGTGGGCGTCGCGGGAGTCATGGGCGGCCTCAACAGCGAGATAACCGAGAACACCAAGGCGACCCTCTTCGAAAGCGCCGTGTTCCGCCCCGAAAACATCCGCTCCACCGCAAGGAAGCTCCATCACGTCACGGATTCCGCCGCCCGCTTCATAAAGGGCGTTGAGCCCGTGAACGCCGAAAAGACTCTTGCCCGCGCGATCGAGCTCGTCGACGAGCTCCATGCCGGCAAGGTGATGGGCGGCATGATCGACGTCTGCGCGGCGGACCTCAACGAAAAGCAGGTCGCGGCCTCCGTCTCCCATATCAACGAGATACTGAATACCAGCCTTTCCGCCGAGAAGATGGCGGAGCTCCTCTCCTCCATCAATATCCCCACCGAGGCTGTGGGCGACACCTTGAAGATACGCGTGCCCCATTTCCGCACCGATATCGAGGACGGCATAGAGACCGACTGGGATATAGCGGAGGAGGTCGGCAGGCTCTACGGCTACACCAATATCGCTCCCACACTCATGCGCGGCGACACCTTCCGCGGCAGGATAGGGCAGAGCTTCCGCGACGAGGACGTGATAAAGGACACCATGGCCTCGCTTGGCTGCCTCGAGCTCTATAACTACAATTTCATATCCCCCAAGGAGATAGAGGATCTGATGATCGGGGAGGACGACGAGCGCCGCAGGACGGTAAAGCTTTTGAACCCCTTCGGCGAGGATCAGTCCCTCATGCGCACCGAGCTCGCGGGCGGTCTGCTGCGCGCGGCGGCGCTGAATCTCAACCGCAAGACGGGCTACGGCCGCTTCTTCGAGGTCGGCAACGTGCATTTCGATAACGCCGATCTGCCCGAGGAAAGGAAGCTGCTGGGAGTCATCCATTTCGGCTCCGACGAGGATTTCTTCACCCTTAAGGGCACGCTGGAGACCCTCTTCGAGAAGCTCGGCGTCGAGAACGCGCGCTTTGAAAAGGGCGGCTCGCCCTATCTGCATCCCACCCAGAAGGCTGTCATATCCGTCGGCGGAGAAAAGCTGGGCGAGATAGGCACTGTGCATCCCAAGGTGCAGAGGGCGTTCGGGCTCTCCGCGGCCGCATATATCGCGGAGCTCGATTTCGCCTGCCTCCGCCGCCATATCGCAAGGGTGAGGAAGTATAAGCCCCTGCCCAAATACCCCGCCGTACAGCGCGACCTTGCGCTCATAGTGGACGAGGGCATGGAGGCCCAGCAGGTCATTGACGTCATTGCCGCCGCAAAGGCGAGGGTGCTCGTCGAGAACGTGCGCGTGTTCGACGTATACCGTCCCAAGCTCCCCGGCGACAAGGGCATCCCCATGGGCAAAAAGAGCATGGCGTTCACGTTCCAGCTTCGCGCCGACGATCATACCCTCACCGACGAGGAGATAGGTCAGGCGGTCAACGCCATATTGAAGAGCCTCAAGTTCCGCCTGGACGCGGAGCTCAGGGCGTAAAGGCAGAGCGCGGCACGGGGGTCTTTCCTCGTGCCGCTTTAAGGCCGAAGGAGGCAGTATGGCTTCATCGAAAGCGTTCCTCGATTTCGTGCTCGATCAGCTTTCCGGGCTCGAGGGGATAAAATACCGCCCGATGATGGGCGAATATCTGCTCTATTGCCGCGGGAAGGTCGTGGGCGGCGTGTATGACGACCGTTTATTGATAAAGCCCCTGCCGTCCGCGCTCCGCGTGCTTGAGGAAAGCGGGCGGGAATGGGGGAGGGAGCTCCCCTATGAGGGCGCGAAGGAGATGCTTGCGGCCGATCCCGACGACCGCGAGCTCGTCCGCCGCGTGATCGAAGCCGCCGCGGGCGACCTGCCGGAAAAGAGAAGAAAAAATGCGCAAAAGGCTTTATGAGATAATCGAGACCGCCAAGGAGGACGACAGGCTCTCCAACGTATACGACGTTTTCATGATGATCGTGATCGTTGCGAGCCTCGTCCCGCTCGCGTTCAAAACGGAGTATCGGGCGTTCGCAATAGTCGAAAGGATCGCCACGGTCATATTCATTATCGACTATCTTTTAAGGTTCGCGACCGCCGATCTGAAGCTCAAAAGGGGCGGGCTTTCGTTCCTGATATATCCCTTCACGCCTATGGCGCTCATCGACCTGCTCTGCATACTGCCCTCTTTGAGCATCGTCGGCAACGCCTTCCGCGTGCTCAAGGTGTTCCGTCTGCTGCGCACGCTGCGCGTGTTCCGCGTTTTCAAGGCGGTGCGCTATTCCAAGAGCATAAACATGGTCAGGGAGGTTTTCGCTCTCCAGAAAAAGCCCTTGGCCACGGTGCTCGCGCTCGCTGTCGGCTACATACTCGTTTCCGCTCTCGTCATATTCAACGTGGAGCCGGATATGTTCGGCAATTTCCTCGACGCGGTGTATTATCTTTCCTTCTGCCGCAGTGCCTTCACGGCCATCGACTCGGTGGTGATGAAGCACGACGCGCCGCTCTTCGTGCTGGAGGGCAATGAGATCGATCTGGACGAGATTCTTTCCACCTGTTTCATTCTGGACATGGAGACCAAGTTCCTCTGCAGGGAGGACTGCAAGGGTCTGTGTCCTGCATGCGGCAAAAACCTCAATC
>CAMZFO010000129.1 GCA_947306125.1 uncultured Clostridia bacterium
GTGGAGTAATGTTTAAGACTTTCATCAATGCATGGAAGGTCAAGGACATCCGCACAAAGATGCTCTACACCCTCCTGCTCATCGTCGTATACCGACTCGGCTCCTTCATTCCCATTCCCGGCGTCAACGCCACCGCGCTTGCCGCCAACATCCAGAACTATGACCTGCTCGGGTTCCTGAACCTCTTCAGCGGCGGATCCCTCAGTCAGTTCTCGCTGTTTGCAATGGGTATCTCCCCCTACATCACGGGTTCCATTATAGTGCAGCTCCTCACGATCGCTTTCCCCTCCCTTGAGAAGCTCTCCAAGGAAGAGGACGGAAGGCAGAAGATCGAGAAGATCACCCGTTATGTCGGCGTAGGCCTTGCGGCTCTGCAGTCCATCACCATCATCACCATGCTTCAGAACGTCAGCAGTGTTGACATTCTGAACACCCTCAACCTGTTCAAGAGCGCCGCGGCGAACAAGGTCATCACCTACATCACCATCGCCGTCTGTGCCACCGCAGGTACCGCCTTCCTTATGTGGATCGGCGAGCGTATCACCGAGAAGGGTGTCGGCAATGGTATCTCCATGCTGATCTTCGCCTCGATCATCGCTTCCATCCCCGACGTTTTCGTCAGGATATTCCGCTACTGGGAGATCCTCCCCTGGCATACCGTTGACGTTAGCAGGGGCGGCGTCCTCAGCTGGTGGGCTCCCCTCGTAGCTCTCGCCGTCACCCTCGTGCTGATCGCCGGCGTCGTCCTCGTTGACAGGGCGGTCCGCCGCATCCCCGTTCAGTATGCGAAGCGCGTCGTCGGCCGTAAGCTCTACGGCGGCCAGTCCACTCATATCCCCATGAAGGCGAATGCGAACGGCGTTATGCCCCTGATTTTCGCTATGACGATCCTCCAGGTGCCCGCCATGATCGCGCAGTTCTGGTCCAACCAGGAAGCCGGTTTCCCCAAGTTCGTCTCCAACTATCTGAGCGCATCGTCGAATAATCCCGCCGGCATTGCCATCTACTACATTATTTACGGTCTGCTCATCATCGGCTTTGCTTACTTCTATTCCTCCATCAGCTTTAACGCTGTGGATATTTCCAAGAACCTGCAGCAGAATGGCGGCTTCGTCCCCGGCATCCGCCCCGGTAAGCCCACCAGCGATTATCTGCAGAGAAAGTCCAGCCGCCTGACCATGTTCGGCGCCATCTTCCTCTGCCTCATCGCCATCATCCCCTCCATCCTGCTCAAAGTCCTCGGTGTTGACCTTCTCAGCCGCTTCGGTGCGACCTCCATACTGATTATGGTTTCCGTCGCCCTCGAAACCGCCGAGCAGCTCGATTCTCTCCTGCTGATGCGTCATTACAAGGGATTCCTCGGTTAATGGAGCAAGCTCAATATGAAGCTGATACTTTTAGGTCCGCCTGGTGCCGGTAAAGGCACCCAGGCGGCTAAAATAGCTGAACGATATTCGCTCGCACATATCTCCACCGGAGATATGCTGCGGGCTGAAATCGCTTCTGAGACTCCCCTCGGAAAAGAGGCGAAAGCCATAATCGACAGGGGCGAGCTCGTGCCCGACGAGATAATCATAGGCATGGTCGCCAACCGTATCAAGCAGCCCGACTGCGTGAACGGCTTCCTGCTTGACGGCTTCCCCCGCACGATAGCCCAGGCGGAGAGCCTGCTCGGTTTCTCCGAGATAGACAGGGCCGTCTGCATATCCATTCCGGACGAAATGATAATCGACCGCATGGCGAAGCGCCGCGTGTGCCCCGCCTGCAAGCGCACTTACAGCGTTGAGCCCGGCAGCCGCTGGGAGCAGTTCTTCTGCACCGAATGCGGCGCAAGGCTCATTACCCGCGACGACGATAAGCCCGAGACGGTGCGTCACCGCCTCGAGGTCTATGCCGAGCAGACGTATCCCCTCGTTGAGTTCTTCAGGAGCAGGGATATGCTCTCGGAGGTCGACGGCACGGGCACGGTCGACGAGGTCGCCGGGAACATTTTCCGCCTCTTCGAAGGTGAATGATCCGATAGCCTATGGCAGAAAGAATAACTATCAAATCGCCCACTCAGCTTGAAAAGATGCGTGTCGCCGGCAGGCTTGTCGGCGAGACGCTGAATTTCGTCGAGGGGCTCATAGCGCCCGGCGTATCCACTTACGAGCTGGATCGCGAGGCGGAAACGTTCATACGCAAGCACGGAGGTATCCCCTCGTTCCTGAATTACGAGGGATACCCCGCTTCGCTCTGCACTTCCATAAACGAGCAGGTCGTACACGGCATACCCTCCAAAAAGGTGAAGCTCAAGGAGGGCGACATAATCAGCGTCGACTGCGGCGCTATCGTCGACGGCTGGCACGGCGACGCCGCCAGGACCTTCCTCGTCGGCGAGGTCTCGCCCGAGATCAAAAAGCTCGTCGAGGTGACCAGGGAGTGCTTCTTCCTGGGCGCGGAGCAGGCGATAGAGGGGAACCATCTCATCGACATCGCAAGGGCCGTCGAAGCCCACGCGAAGGAGTATGGGTATGGTGTGATACGCGAGATGGTCGGGCACGGGATAGGCACTCATATGCATGAGCCTCCCGAGGTCCCGAACTACGTCGATCCCCGAATGGGCAAGGGCGCGCGCCTGACCGAGGGCATGACTCTTGCCATCGAACCGATGATCAGCCTCGGCACCTGGAAGCTCAAATTCGCCAAGGACGGATGGACCGCTTCGACCGCCGACGGCACTCCGGCAGCGCATTATGAAAATACAATAATTGTTGGAAAAAATGCCGCCGAAGTATTGACATTGGTTTGAAATTGTGATATCATTAATCAGTTGCGTCACGCATGCCGAACGGAGGTTCCAAAATGTGCAAAATTTCTTGCAATTTAGGTCTTTTATCGGATACTGACAGCAGCAAAAACGCAGTCGGGCACTATGCCGTATCCCTTGCGGGGCATGACAACGGAAAAATATATTTGGTTGTCGGCGTCAAAAGGGAGCCCGGGGGAGCGCAGATGCTCCTCCTTGCCGACGGCAAAAGCCGGCCGTGCGGGAACCCCAAGGCCAAAAAGCCGAAGCACGTATGCGTCCTCAAGTGCATGGACGAAGCCGTTGCCGGGAAGCTGCAGGCGGGGGAGAGGGTGGATGATTCGGTTCTCATCCATTCGCTCAGGGAGTTCGGGAAGAGCCGAACGTGATACTGTGAAAAGGAGGCTTGAAAATGTCTAAGCAGGATGTTATCGAGGTCGAGGGACTTGTCACCAACACCTTCCCCAACACCATGTTCGAAGTCACGCTTGAGAACGGTCACAAGATCATTGCGACCATCTCCGGTAAGCTCCGTCAGAATTTCATACGTATTTTGACCGGCGACAAGGTCACAGTCGAGCTTTCTCCCTATGATCTTACCCGCGGTCGGATCACTTGGCGTGCAAAGAACTGATTCCGGTTCTTTTGTTGAATTTTTCACTACATTAAGGAGGAACTAACATGAAGGTCAGGCCGTCTGTAAAGCCCATGTGCGAAAAGTGCAAGATCATCAAGCGCAAGGGCCGCGTAATGATCATTTGCGAGAATCCCCGTCATAAGCAGAAGCAGGGCTGAGGCTCACTTGCAGCGTGAGGGATCGTTTGCTCGCCCGTGGTTCACTCCCCACATGGCGAGGTGTGGATACTTTCTCTGATGTGTAAAATCATTTCCTGACCGGTGCGGCTGCCCGGTTTCGACTTAAGCCGATGAGTGGTTGCTCGGCTTGAGTCTAAATCGGGAACCGGCAGGTGATAATACCCCCAACGGGAAGGGTAATTCCCGGATAACGAATCATTTTCATTATTTTACGGAGGTAAAAAACCTAATGGCACGTATTAGTGGCGTAGATCTGCCCAGGGACAAGCGTGTTGAGATCGGTCTTACCTATATCTACGGTATCGGCCTCTCCACGTCCAAGAAGATCCTGGCGGAAACCGGCGTTGATCCCGACATCCGTGTCAGGGATCTTTCCGAGAACGATGTCAATCTTCTCAGGGAATACATTGATAAGCACCTCAAGGTAGAGGGCGACCTCAGGCGTGAGACCGCTATGAACATCAAGCGTCTCATCGAGATCGGCTGCTACCGCGGCGTGCGTCATCGTAAGGGTCTGCCCGTTCGCGGTCAGTCCACCAAGCAGAACGCGAGGACTCGCAAGGGCCCGAAGCGTCAGATGAGCAGGAAGAAGTAAGGAGGAAACGATAAATGGCTAAGCAGGTCAAGGGTAAGAAAGTTACCAGCCGTAAGCGCCGCGAGAAGAAGAACATCGAGCGCGGTCAGGCTCATATCCGTTCCTCTTTCAACAACACGCTCGTTACGATCACCGATCTTAACGGCAACGCTGTGTCCTGGGCTTCCGCCGGCGGCTGCGGCTTCCGCGGTTCCAGGAAGAGCACTCCCTTCGCAGCCCAGATGGCCGCGGAGCAGGCTGCCAAGGCTTCCATGGAGCATGGCATGCGTGTTGTAGAAGTTTATGTCAAGGGTCCCGGCGCAGGTCGTGAGTCCGCAATCCGTTCTCTGCAGGCTGCAGGTCTTGAGATCAACATGATCAAAGACGTAACGCCCATTCCCCACAACGGTTGCCGTCCTCCCAAGCGCAGGAGAGTATAAGGAGGCAAACGATTATGGCAAGATATACTGATTCCGTTTGCAGGCAGTGCCGCAGGGAAGGCTGCAAGCTCTTCCTCAAGGGCGACCGCTGCTACAGCGC
>CAMZFO010000130.1 GCA_947306125.1 uncultured Clostridia bacterium
GCGCCGCAGGCGCCGGAGCGCCGAAACTCCCGCCGAAGCGGCGGCGCCCGCACCCGAGCCCGCACAGGAGACCGCGCATGGGCCTGCCCCCGAGCCCGCCCCCGAGCCCGCTCCCGCAAAGACCCTCACGGTCAGCATAGAGGGCATGATGTGCCATCACTGCGAGACGACCGTAAAGCGCGCCCTCGAGCAGCTTCCCTTCACCGCCGGGGCCGAGGCCGATTTTGAAAAGGGGACCGCCGTCATCACACTCTCCGGCGAGCCCGACGAGGCCGCGATCCGCAAGGCGATAGAGGATCAGGATTACGCGTATCTCGGGATAAAATGAGCTTATATGCAAAAAACCACCGCCGGGCGGTGGTTTTTTCACGTTGATATGGTCATTTGCCGCCGTTATACCATTTTACGGCGAACGCCCTGAGCGTTTCGAGCGTATCCGGGTCAAGCGGTCCCGCGGCCGAGCCCTGCGCGAAAGCGGGGCTGCCTCCGCCCTTGCCGCATACGAGCCCGTTCACGGCCTTAATGAGCTCGTTCATGGGCGCCTTCACGCCGTCCGCCCTCGCCGCGCGGTAGAACACCTGCCCACCGCAGCTTCCGAACACGAGCGCCGCCTTCGCGTGCTTCGATATGAGCGTTTCGGAGAGCATCTTAACGTCGTTCGCGGAAAAGCCAACCGCGTGCTCTATCGCAAGCTCGTCCCCGTTCGCCTCGGCGATCATATCGCAGAGCGCCTGAGTGCGGCTCTTGAGCTCGCGCTTCGCCTGTGAAAGCTCCTCCGACTGCTTCCTTACCGCCGCGGGAAGCTCCTCGCGGCTCGTGGAATAGCTCCGGGCGAGCGCCGTGACGGAGCGCAGGAGCGCGTTCGCCTCGCGCACCGCCCTGCCCCCGCAGGAGAACCAGAGCCGAGTGCCGCCCTTATACTTCTGCGAATCGCCAATGCGGATATAGCCCACCTCGCCCGTGGAGCCGCAGTGCGTGCCGCAGCAGGTGCAGGAGTCTATCTCCCCGCCGCCTATATAGACGACGCGGATATCGTCGGAGACTATCTCCGATTTCTTCCTTATCGTTATACCCGCAAGGCGCTCGTGATCCATGTTCTCGCTCGTCACAGGCAGATCCCGCCTCACGGCTTCGTTCGCCTCCCGCTCGAGCAGGGCAAGCTCGTCCTCGCCGAGATAAGTATCGAGATCTATAGTGCAGTAGTCGGCCGCCATATGGAAGCCGACGTTTTTGGCGCCGAAAAGCTTATAGGCAAGCCCCGAGAGTATGTGCTCGCCGGTGTGCTGCTCCGAGTGGTCGAGGCGGCGCTCAAAGTCCAGACGCACCTCCGCCTCGGAGCCCGCCTCAAGCGGCTTATCGCAGAGGTGATAAACGACGCCGTCCTTCTCCTGCGCGTCGAGTACGTTCGCCCCGCCCACGGCGCCTCGGTCCGCGGGCTGCCCTCCCCCCTCGGGGAAGATCACGGTGCGGTCGAGAACTATATTGAAGCCGCCTTCCGCGGGCTCGCAGGATATGACCCGCGCCGCGCAGGAGGTGAGAACGGGATATTCATAGAAAAGCTTTGTGGTCATGGCGCCTCCGGAAAATCAATTCACTCTTATAATAAATATCATGGGCGTGAGGCCGCCGGCCTCCGTGCGCTGCTGGGAAAGGAGCGTCAGGCGCGCGCCCTGCTCCCTTATGAGCCTTTTGAGGAGCGTGAACTCCATGGTGTAAAGTATCGCCACGCCGCCCTTTTTGACGAGCTGCGGGAGCTTCGTCAAAAGCCCCGAATAGAGCTTTTCGCAGGAGGAATGGGTGCCGACGCGGTTGCCGAAGGGCAGATTCGCAATGAGCTCGTCATAGGGCCTGTGGCACTCGAACCTCAAAATATCGTTCACGGTGTATTTGGCGTTCACCCCGGCAAGCGCCGTATTCCTGCGGGCGACGTCTATCGCGTGATGCGCTATATCCACCCCCGTGAGCGAGGCGCAGGGCGAGAGCAGCCCCCTTTCGATAAGGAACGTGCCGCTGCCGCAGCAGGGGTCTATTACGCGCGCGTTCACGGAGAGATAGTCCTGCGCGAGCCGGAGCACAGCCGCGGCGACCGCCGGATTCATTGAGGCGGGTATCGACTCGGCGCGGTAGGCGAAGCGGGCGTCCCTGAACGAATAAAGCTTCATAAACAGCCTCGCGTTCCTCTCGTTCCCCTCGACCCGCAGCTCGATCTCGTAATCCGAGGGCGCGTTGGCAAGCGAGGGGCTTTCGACCGCCGAGGCGATGGCCTTGACGAGCGCCTGACGCTTATCGGCGTCGCCGGAGGGGAGCGCGAGCTCCACGCGGAACCTGTAGGGCGCCTCGCCCGAATGTGCCTCGCGCATCAGCTTTTCCATTGCGGGAGCGGCCTTCCGGGCGATCTCGTCCGCGTCCGTTTTCACCTGACCTATGGGAAAGAGCGCCTCCGTGAAGCACCTCGCCTCAAAGAGGCCGGGCAGATCGGCGGTGGTCGTTTTGAGGCTCGCGCGCCTCTCGTCGAAGCTTTCAAAGCCCAGCTCGTCAAGCTCGGCGGCAAGCTGCGCGGTCAGCAAATCGGGCGCGCGGAGCTCTATCGTCCACGGCGCCTTGAGCCCCGTGAAGGAATGCTCCCCGCGCGGGCGGAGCGAGCGCAGCGCAAGCGCAAGCGCCTCCGTCTCCTCGGCAAAATGCTTCTCCTCGGAGGGGTCCGCGGGCGGAGCGACGCTGTAATCTTTCAAATATTCATTGGCCTTTTCGCCGCCGACGGAGCCGAGCGCGAGTATCATGCTCGGACGCACGAAGCGCTGATCCTCTTTTTTGAGAGCGTCTATGAGCTCGTTTGTCATATCGAGCTTCAGCGCCCCCGCGAGCCGCGCCGAATTGCGGCGGAGCTTGGGGCTTTCCGCCCGAAGATTCCTCTCCACCGCCTCTATAAGCGCCGCGTCCTCGCGCATTTTGATCATCAGCGGCTTTTTATTGGCAAGGCGAATGAGCAGCGCGGAGGCCGCGCCCTCCTCGCGGTACATTTCCGAAGCCTTTGCAAGAAGGTCGTCCGTATCCGCATACTCCGCCGCCAGCGCCGCCGGGCCGTTGGGCTCTGACAGCTTCGCCGCGATCTCCTCTTTAGTCAGCCTGCGCATATCATTTCTTCCCTTCGGCGGCAATGAGTATCTGCTTCAAAACCTCGTCGGTGCCGTCCAGCAGGCTGTCCGCCTTCATCCTCGCGCGCATATCGCCGCGCTTCGCCCAAAGCTCGTTCACCATCGCGGACAGGCGCTCCGGAGTGATGTCCTTCTGCTCCAGCACCTCCGCGTAGCCGCGCTTTTTGACGTAATCCGCGTTCAGTATCTGGTCCCCCCTGCTCGCCTCGAGCGGGAGCGGTATGAGCAGCGCCGGTATCCCCAGCGCCATGAACTCGAACACCGCGTTCGCGCCCGCGCGGGAGATGACTATATCCGTCGCCGCCAGCATATCCGGCAGCTCCTCGCCCACGTACTCGAACTGCACGTAGCCGGGGCGTGAAACGGTCTCGTCCACCTTCCCCTTGCCGCAGAGATGCACTATGTCGAACGTCTTCGTCAGCTCCGGCAGCGCCTGCCTCACGCCCTCGTTGACCGCCGCCGCGCCGAGGCTGCCGCCCATTACCATGAGCACGGGCTTGGCGCCCGAAAAGCCCATTGCGGCGAGGCCCTTTTCCTTAACGCCGTCATAGAGCTCGGGGCGTATGGGAGTGCCTGTATGCACCATCTTTTTTGCTATCTTTTTATCGGAAAGCGCGATGGTATCCTCGAACGTGACGCAGACGGTGTCCACGTAATGCGCGGCTATCCTGTTGGCAAGGCCCGGCGTATAGTCCGACTCGTGGCAGACGACGGGGCAGCGCTTCGCCGCCGCCATGACGACGGGCACGCTGACGAAGCCGCCCTTTGAGAACACCACGTCCGGCTCCAGCTCCTTAACGAGCCGCTTCGCCTGACGCACGCCCTTTATTACCTTGAAGGGGCTGGCGAGATTCTTGACGGACAGATAGCGGCGCAGCTTGCCGGACTCTATTTCATGGAAGGTAACGCCGGGCACGGCGGAAATGAGCCTGTGCTCTATGCCGTCCGCAAGGCCCGCGTAATGTATCTCGAACCCATGCTCCTTAAGTCCCTTTATAAGCGCAATATTGGGGGTGACGTGCCCCGCCGAGCCTCCGCCCGTCATCAATATCTTTTTCATCCGATGCCGACCTCCTTAACAGGTGTTTTGCTATAATCTATTCGCTAGGGGACCGTGCGCGGCACGCATACGCCGCACCGATCCATCGTTATTTTACACTATTTGCGGCGAATGGTAAAGGGCAAATAAGGCCGGATGCGAGCTTTACAAAACGGCTTTGGCATGATAAACTGATAATATACGGAGGTGTATATCCATGAGCAATAAAAAACAGCCGCGCTTTACGGCGCTTTACGCCGCTCCCGCCTTTTCGGGCGGGCTCCGTCCCGGCAAGGACGGCGGTGAAGGGAACGACTATCCCAACAACTACGACGAGCCCGAAAAGCCCGTGACGGGCAGGGTGTACGACGCGCCGAGGCCCCCGCGCGACGGGAAGCCCGAAGCCGATGCCGCGCCCGAGCCCGCGCCCTTCGTCTGCGTTTACGCGGGGCCGGACTGGTTCGCCGCGCGCCGCCGCGAGGAGGAGGAAAAAGCGAAGGCGGAAGCGGAGGAGGCCGAAAA
>CAMZFO010000131.1 GCA_947306125.1 uncultured Clostridia bacterium
CCTCCTGCGAGACATATCCGCGGTAATTCCTGAACGCAAGCACGGGGCGGGCCGGATAAACGTTGTTGATACATAAAAGAGCTGTTTAGCATAAAACTCGCATTTGACCAAGTTTGCCGTTGATCTGAAAGGCCGCCGAAAAACCGGCGGCCTTTTTATGTTTGATTAAAATCGGTGGTTTTCTTTGACACCCATTGCGTAAAATGATATAATAACAGAAAGCATATACTGGAGGCATATCGGAATGAAGAAAGTATTGAGGATGGCTTCTCTTTTCCTGGCGCTTACCGCGCTGCTCGGCTGCCTTGCGGCCTGCTCCCGCGGCGGGGAAGGACCCGCGCCGGAGGGGACCTGTGCCCCCGAGGGCCTGACCCAAGCTCAGCAGGAGCGGATAATGAGGCTTGCGAAGGCCTTCAACGAGTTCGGCCCCTTCGATATCGAGGAGGGACTTGATTTCGGCACCTGCGAATACATGATCTACTGCTTCTTTATGAACGCTCTGCCCGAGTCGGAGCTTTCGGGCTTCGGCAAGGTGACGGTCGAGGAGGCGGATAAAGCGCTGGACGGCGTTTTCAAGGGCATGAAGCTGCCCGAGCTCATGCGCACCAAGTTCGACGCGGCCCAGGAGCAGGATTATTTCGTGCTCAACGGCTGTTATTATATCCGCATGATGGGCGAGCCCGCGGAGGAATTCAGCTTTATCGACGCCAAGCCCTATACCGAGGAGGGCTCCCCCGCGACGCTCCGCGCAAAGGTGGAGGTCCGCTCGGAAGGCAGGGTGGAGAGGGTCATAGTGCTCGATCTCATGCCGGACGAGGAGTGGGTGTACTCGGCGGTCAAGTGCGATTTCCAGTTTGCCGATTAAATAAAGGAGCTTTTCGAATATGGGCAGGATGAATTTGCTTTCCAACTGCATCAATTACACGACCGGAGCCGTGGAGGGCTTCTGCGTGGTCAGGTCGGTACAGATAAAGAGCAACGTGAAGGGCGCGGATTACCTCGATTTTCTGCTCGCGGACGCGGGCGGCGAGGTGAACGCCAAGCTCTGGGATTACAGCGCCGCGCAGCACGGCTCCTTCGCCGTGGGCGACGTGATAAAGGTCAGGGGCACGGTGAATCTCTGGAAGGACGTGGAGCAGCTCAAGATCGACCGCATACGCCACAAGCGCGAGGACGAGGCGATAGACATGAGCAGCATCGTCGCCAGCTCCCCCATTGACGGCGAGGAGGCGTACAGGCGCATTTACGACTTCGCCGGGACTTTTAAGGATCCGGACCTGACCCTGCTCACCCAGTATCTGCTCAAGAGCCGCAGGGAGGCGATAGTCAAATATCCCGCCGCCTTAAAGCTCCATCACGCCACGCGCTGCGGGCTGATGTTCCACACGAGCACCATGCTCGAGGTGGCGAAGAAGATAGTGGAGGTCTATAAGCCCCTCTATCCCGAGCTCAGCCCCGATCTCGTTTACTGCGGCATAATACTGCACGATATAGCCAAGACCGAGGAGCTGACGGTGGGCGAGCTCGGCATAGCCACCGCCTACAGCACCCGCGGTCAGCTGATGGGGCATATAAACATGGGCGTTTCGATGGTCGAGCAGGCAGCGGCGGAGCTGCAGCTCCCCGGCGAGCTGACGACGCTCATCGCGCACATACTGCTTTCTCACCACGGCCAGCCCGATTACGGCTCGCCGAGGTTCCCGATGTTCCCCGAGGCGGAGATAGTCTCGGAGATAGATATGCTGGACGCCCGAATGTACGAGATGTACGACGCTCTGGGCGCCGTCGAGATAGGCGGCTTCACCGAGCGGCAGTGGTCGATGGACAATCGCCAGCTTTACAGGCACGGGCACGGAATGAACAGGGGCGGTTAAGTCCCCGCTGTCGGAGGAAAAGGGCATGAAAAAGGCGTTGGCGCTGTTTGCGGCCTGCATAATGGCCTTGGGGCTCTTTTCCGCCTGCGCGAAGAACGGGGAGGGGGAGAAGGATCCCGCCCATCCGCCGAGGGAGACTGAGGCGGCGGCGACCCCCGCTCCCGCGGCGCCGCCCGACCCTGCGCTCGGCGAAAGCTTCACGCTCGATCTGAGCTGCACGAAGCTGCCCGCCTGCTGGGATCCCCAGACGGCGCATACCGGGCTCGAGGACTTCATAGTTTCCCTCACCGTGAGCCCGCTCGTCAAGGCGCAGCCCGTCGATACCGAAACAGGCGAGTTCCGCTGGACTTACGAGCTTGCCGAAAGCGTGCGCGACGCGACGCCGGAGCGCGCGGCGGAGCTTGAGCGCTTCGGCATAAAGGCCCCGAAGAACGCCGAGGGGTACGTTTACGAGATAGCTCTCGACCCGGAGGCCCGCTGGCAGAACGGGGAGAGGATAACCGCGGCGGACTTCGTCTATTCCATGAAGGCGCTGCTCGATCCCGCGGCAAAGCGGCCTCTTGGCGCCGATTTCGTCACGGGCGCCGCGGCTGTCGCCGGCGGATACGAATACATGACCCGCCGGGAGGAGGCGGAATTCATACCGGTCTGCGAAAAATACCCCTCCTGCGGGGCGGCGGAGGAAGCCGGCGAGGAGCTCTTCATCGACGCATGGGCGCTCTGCGGCGCGGAGGGCTTCAAGGACGGCTGCGGGAACGCCTGCCCGCGCTGGCTTTCGGTCTCGGACGGGACCCGCTATTACGCGAAGGCCTCCGTCGCGGGCGAATACATAACCGGCGAGAGGGCGCGTCAGGCGCATTCCGAGGCGCTCGAGCCCGGCGGCGAGGCGGAAGGCTGCCTCGCGTTCAAAAGGACGGTGAAAGCGCCGTCCTTCGAGGAGAGCGTCGGATTCTTCGCCGAGGACGGCAAGCTCGTTTACGTCTGCGCCGCACCCGCGAGCCTCGATGAAATGATGCTGCTTTTGAGCAAGCCATGGCTCGTTTATCCCCGCTATCACGCGGCGGAGGGCTATGCGGGCTCCCCTCTGACCACCATGAGCTGCGGCGCGTATCAGCTCGATTCCGTTGAGGACGGCGTTATGACCTTCACCCGCAACCCGCGCTATACCGGCTGGAGGACGGCGGAGGACGGCTCGATGCTGGCTTTCACGGAGGAGACCGTCAACGGCGAGCATATAACGAGATATCAGACCACCCGCGTGCTCGTCAGGGAGATGCGCTACGCCGCCGCCGAGCAGGAGCTGCTTGCGGGCAAGCTGACGGCGTGGGAGCCGGAGGGCGCGGATATAAAGGCCTATTCCGGCACGCGGGGCTTCACATCGGCCCCGACCGACGAGACCAACTGCATTTTCTTCAATATAGATCCGGACGCGCTCCGCATGACCGACCTGCTCCGCGGCAACACCAATTCCGCCGTGCTTTCAAGCCACAGCTTCCGCAGGGCGGTGAGCCTTGCCGTCGACCGCTCCGCGCTGGCGCAGGAGCTCGGCGGCTCCGTCTGCCTCGGGCTTATAAATTCCGCGGTGCTGCTCGACCCCATGGGCGACGCCTCCGCCGATTACCGCGGCACGGAGACGGCGATGCAGGCCGTGTGCGAGCTTTACGGCGCGGCCTACGGGGAGGACACCCCCTATATAGGCGCCAAGGAGGCCTACGCCGCTTTGACGGGCTATAACGTTTCCCGCGCGGCGGCGCTTATGCGCGAGGCGTGCACGGAGCTTACCGAGGCGGGGCTTTATACCGAGGGCGAGCCGGTAAAGATACGCGTCGCCTGCGAACAGCGCTCGAAGGAGACCCTGCGGGCGATGGAGCTCATCAACCGATACGTCAATTCCGCCGCGCATGAAAGCGGCTTCGGCAGGATAACCTTCGAGGTGGCGGCGGTCGGCCGCCGCGAGCAGGAGGCGGTCTCGAGCGGCGAATACGCGATGGGCTACGCGCCCTTGAAAACGGACGCGCTCGACCTCTTCGGCAGCCTCACGGCGCTCTGCGATCCCGCGCTTTACGGGCAGAGCGGAGGAGGCTTCGACCCCTATTCCGAGACCCTCGCGCTGACCGTGCAGGGCAAAAAATACAGCCTCCCGTTCGCCGAATGGTCGCGCTCCTTAAGCGGCGCGGGCAGGTTCAGCGGGGAGCCCGCGGGCGTGCGCCTGCAGATACTTGCCTCGCTGGAGGAGGCGCTGCTCGGCTCCTTCCGCGTGATACCCCTTACGCAGAGGAACGAATACCTGCTGATGAACGCCAAGGCGCGGTTCTTGACCGAGCGCCCCTCCCCCTTCTGCGGCAGGGGCGGGATAGAGTTCATCGCGTATAATTACAGCGACCCCGAATGGGAGGAGTACACGGCCGCCGCGTACGGGCCCGTATATAAATAGGATGGAATTCCCCGTGGGAATTCCGTAATATCCCACCCCCTCATCCGTCGCCGCGCATAATGCGCATCGACACCTTCTCCACCCGCAAGCGGGGGCGAAGGCAGGACGGGATGGAATTCCCCATGGGAATTCCGTAATATCTTGACCCCCTCATCCGTCGCCGCGCATACTTCGCGCCGACACCTTCTCCACCCGCAAGCGGGGGCGAAGGCAGGGTGCTCCGGCAAAACCTCAAGCCCCTCTATGCACTCAAGCGGAAAATGCGCGTCGGCGCGGCGACCGACCAAAGGCCTCCCTT
>CAMZFO010000132.1 GCA_947306125.1 uncultured Clostridia bacterium
TTGAGACGCTTCGCGGTTTTCAGCCGTCAAAATGAAAACAGATCCGAGGATCGTTTTATCCCCGGATCTGTTGTTATTTAGCGGGTTTTATCGGCTGAAAACCTGCATCTCCTTAAGTGGATGCACCCTTGAGCCCCGCACGGTTTTTTACGCTTAACGGCGTTTGCTTTACAGATTCAGCGCGATCCTCATAATCGCGAGGGCGTCGGCGGAGGTGATCTGGCCGTCGCCGTTCACGTCGGCTTCGGCCATGGCCTCGGGACTCAGCGTTTCTACGCCGAAGGCCGCCCTCAGCACGTGGAGCGCGTCGGTGGAGTCGATCGTGCCGTTGCCGTCGATATCGCCGCTTCCGGCTTCAGCCGCGCGGTAGATGGTGTAGACGTCCATTGCCTCGGATACAAAGGAGAGGTCGTGATCCCAGCCGACGAAGATATAGCCCTCATGCTCGGGCGCCTCGGGGGGCTCCACGGGATTGCCGTACTGAACGTACTTGGAGACTATCTTTTCACCGGTGATGCTGTCATAGAAGCGGACGCGGTAGGTCCTGATATTGTAGCGGGCGGTGATGGTGGTCGGGCCCATGATCACGGGAGGAGTGGCGGGATCCCAGCCGGCGAAGGTGTAGCCCTCGTGCTCGGGAGCCTCGGGATAGGTGGGGGTATAGCCCGCGTGGACGCTCTGGACGTCGAACACCTCGCCGGTCATGCCGTCGACGAAGGAGACGTCATAGTAATCGTTGGAATAATAGCCGACCCACTGAGCGATCTTGTTGACGAGGTTGGTATAGGTGGTGCCGCCGCCGATGAAGTCGATGACGATACCTTCGCTGTTGACTATGAAGGTCTGGGGAACGTAGTTGTTCTGGGAATAGAGCCCGTAGAGCACGTCGTCCTGAATGACGTTCATATAGGTGTAGCCGTTGCTCTGCAGATGGTTCCACTCGCCGGCATAGGAACCGCTGATCCAGAGGGAGCAGCAGCCGACGATCAGAACGCCCCTGTCGCCGTATTCCTCATGCACCTGCTGGAAATAGGGCATTTCGGCAATGCAGGGGCCGCAGCCGTTGGACCAGACGTTGATGATGGTGATGACGTGAGAGGCGAAATCCTCGGCGGTCAGGAAGTCAGTGGCTGAGGGATTGCCGCCCGCGGTCAGATACGCGGCGTGCACGGCGGAGATATCCTGACCCACGGGGTTTACGTCCTCAGCCTCAAGAGCGGCGGCGGGGATGCATAAGGCAAGCATCAGCGCGGCCATGAGTATGGCAAGGATCTTTTTCATAATTGGTGTTCCTCCTGAATTATTTGGGCACAAGCCCATTCTTTCATATTCATTATATCATCAAAAGCGCAGGTTGGCAATAGCGGTTTTAGCTTAGCCGGACATAATCGAAAGTATTTTCTTTGCCTTTCGCTCCGAATTATGTTATAATTATTTTATCTTTCAAAGGAAAGGCCTATTTGCCATGCCTTCTACCCTGTTGACTTCGTTTGCGGCGGTCGCCATAGTTATGTGCATAGTCGGCGTGGGCTATCTTTTTGCCCGGAAAGGGTACATAAAGCGCGAGCACAAGGGGCTCATGACCAAGCTCATTATAAACGCCGGCATGCCCGCGCTCGTGATGAGCAATATTCTGGGCTCGCTGGAGCTCGAGTCCATGGGCGACCCCTTAAAGCTCATTGGCATACCCGTGCTTTCGATGGCCTCCACGCTTGCGATAGGCCTGCTGCTGGCAAAGCTGATAAAGCCCGCGCCCGTAAGGCGGGGCGGCTTCGTAGTAATGTGCGCCTTCTCCAATTCCGTTTTCGTGGGCCTGCCCATGAACACCGGGCTATTCGGCGATAAGGCCATTCCCTACGTAATGATATTCTACATGGTGAACACCACCTTCTTCTGGACGGTGGGCAATTACCTTATAAACAAAAGCGGTGAGGAAGGCCGCGGCGTAAAGCCGAAGCTCAGCCTTGGAAAGAGCCTTAAAAAGCTTCTCTCCCCGCCGCTTATCGCGCTTATGATAGCCATTCCCCTGCTGATACTCGAGTATAATCTTGCGCGGAACGAGGGCTTCATGCGGGCCTTCACGGGCTGGGGCGGATACGGGATAGTCACGCTCGTTCAGCGCTCGTTCATAAAAATGTGCGGCTACGTGGGCAATATAGTCACTCCGCTCGCCCTGCTCTATATCGGCTCCGCCCTCTATGAATACGGCTTTAAGTCGCTAAAGCCCGATAAGGATATGTTCGCCGCGCTCGCGGTCAGGTTCATCGCCGCACCCGCAATAATGCTGCTTTTGTGCAAGCTGCTGGGCCTGAACGGCGTCGGCTCCGGCGTTTTCGTGATCGAGGCCGCGATGCCCGTCATGACTCAGGCGGTCGTGCTTGCCGCCTCCTGCGACGCGGATGAAAGCTTCGTCGCCGCCGGGATGTGCATATCCACGCTCGGCTGCTTCGTGCTCGTGCCCGTGCTGATGCTCATTATGCGCGCGGCGGGGTTGGCGTAACAAATACTAAACAAAAAGGAGGCTGATAAAATGAAACGTATTATTGCTTCGTTCTGCCCGCTTTTGCTTTATGCGGTGCTGTATGCTCCCTATAAACTGCTGGATGAAAAGGTGATAGTTGAAAAATTCGGATGCAGCTGCCCGAATATCGATCCCGAAACGGGCACGGAGATAATAAATAAATTCAACGCCAACGACTTTACTCTTGTTTTCTGGAGCGTTATTGCCGTTATCGTAACGGTCGCTTCCGCGGTGATATCGCGCAAGTGCGAACGCAGGCTGCTGCGCTTACTGATACCTGTTGTTGTGCTTGCAGTCTCAGCCTTACTGACTTATCTGATCTGGCAGCGGCTGTTCTGGGGTTAAAATGTATTGAAAGGAATTATTGATATGAAAGTCAGAACTCGTTTTGCACCCTCGCCCACGGGCTTCATGCACGTCGGCAATCTGCGCACGGCGCTCTACGCATGGCTTTGGGCCAAAAAGAACGACGGAGTTTTCATGCTCCGCATAGAGGACACCGATCAGGCGCGCTTCGTTGAGGGCGCGGAGGAGATGGTCTATAAGACCCTCCGCACCGCCGGCCTCACCTGGGACGAGGGCCCCGATATCGGCGGCGATTACGGCCCCTACGTGCAGTCGCTGCGCAAGGATATGTATCTGCCCTACGCCCAAAAGCTCGTTGAAATGGGCAAGGCGTATTACTGCTTCTGCACCAAGGAGGAGCTGGACGAGCGCCGGGCGAAGGTCGAGGCCGAGGGCGGCACCTTCAAATACGATAAGCACTGCCTGAATATGCCCAAGGAGGAGGTCGAGCGCCGCTTGGCCGCGGGCGAGCCCTACGTTATCCGCCAGAACGTGCCCACGAGCGGCAAGGCGGATTTCGACGACGCCATTTTCGGCCATATCGAGGTCGACTGCGCGGAGCTCGACGATATGATACTCATAAAGGCCGACGGCATGCCCACCTATAATTTCGCCAACGTCATTGACGATCACACGATGGGTATAACCCACGTCCTGCGCGGCATGGAGTATCTGTCCTCCACTCCCAAGTACAATCTGCTTTACGAGGCTTTCGGCTGGGAAAAGCCCACCTACGTGCACCTGACCACCATAATGCGCGACGCAACGCACAAGCTCTCCAAGCGCGACGGCGACGCGACGTTCGAGGATCTCGTGAACCTCGGCTATCTGCCGGAGGCGATAATCAATTACCTCGCCCTCGTGGGCTGGAGCCCCGGCGACGAGCGCGAGTTCTTCACACTGGACGAGCTCAAGGAGGCTTTCTCGCTTGAGGGGCTCTCCAAATCCCCCGCGATATTCGACCACAACAAGCTCAAATGGATGAACGCGGAGTACATACGCCGCATGGAAGGCGGGGAGTATTTTAAGAAGGCGCTGCCCTGGCTCATAAAGGCGGGCGTGGGCGATATGGCGGCAAAGGCGGAGAACGAGGATATCTTCATCCGCATACTGCAGCCGAGGACTGAGGTATTCTCGGATATCGCGAACGTGGTCGATTTTTTGGCAGAGCTCGACGAAAACTACGATATCGAGCTCTTCACCAACAAGAAGTCGAAGACAGACGCGGAGGTGTCGAGGCAGGTGCTTGAGGCCGTGATACCCATGCTGGAGGAGCTTCCCGAGTGGACGGAAACGGCGCTCCACGATGCGCTCATAGGCTACGCCGCCGAGCACGGTATGAAGAACGGCACCCTGCTCTGGCCCGTCCGCATAGCGATGTCCGGCCGCACCGTCACCCCCGGCGGCGCGATAGAGATAGCGGCGCTCCTCGGCCGCGATGAGGCGCTGAGGAGGCTTAAGCTCGGGCTCGAAAAGCTGAGCTGAAAACATAAATAGTCCTGCAAATCGGCGCATAAAAAGCCAAAGTACAAGAATAAAAAGCATGGCATCAGGGAAAATCCTATGCCATGCTTGATTTTTGGTGTTGTTGCGATGTGTCTTGCAAGCGACGGGTGGCGGGATTCGCCTCCGTCTTGTGCTCAACAATTACCGCGGAATTGACTCGCAGGTGCGATTCTACTTTCTCCGGTGATCGCATTCCGCGCCTATCGCGGCGCGTGCGCCG
>CAMZFO010000133.1 GCA_947306125.1 uncultured Clostridia bacterium
TCCGGCTCACTGTTAAACGTGCATATGCACGCATTATGAATTGCAATATCGATTGAACCAAAGCAGTCAAAAGCTTTCTGCACACCTTCCTGTACTGAAAGACTATCCGTAGCGTCGGCTCTGATCACGAGGAGATTAT
The DNA here is from genome assembly GCA_947306125.1 of uncultured Clostridia bacterium. Taxonomy (GTDB): domain Bacteria; phylum Bacillota; class Clostridia; order Christensenellales; family CAG-138; genus UBA3857. Next base: position 140 of record CAMZFO010000133.1, read on the forward strand.
TCCCGTACTTCGGCTGCAATTCCGCGATATGGCCGGTCTGGATATCCAGAACAGCAACCCTGTTGCCGCTTTCAAGCAGGCTCTCAGTCAGATAATATCCGATTCCCTGATCAGCACCTATGATAAGAATATCAGCCATGATTATCCCTCCAAAAAACCCAAACTGGACGTAATATAGGAATGCGCTTCTTCGCGAAAAGCTTTTTTCTTCCGAGCAGTTAATTCTCCGTTCAACAGGTACTTAAATACTAGCGTTGTGATATAAGCGTAGAAGCATTCTCCGGTTCGTTCAGATGACTCTTTGCTCATGATCCCGAGTTGTGAAAGGGTTTCAAACACAGACATCTCAATCCTATAGGGTTCTTCAAATAACCACCTGCTGTATTTCTGCTGAATCTCTTTGTTATGCAGTTGCTCGATCAGCATCAGCCGCATCATCCTGTTGCAGAAAGGATCCAGCAGATACTGATCAAAAAAATAGGTATCAATCCATCCAAAGGACGGGCTTTGGCTGTGATTCCAGGCATCCGGTGAATGTAATACCTTCAACAGTGAATCGACGTGTTCCTCAAAGCGGATAAAAAGAGAATCCAGAATATCCTGTTTGTTTTTGAAATGATAGTAAACAGTACTTTCCTTAATCCCAACAGCTCCGCAGATATCGCGGATGGAAACCGGATCGTACCCGTGCTCCGAGAACATCGAAAGCGCTGTTTCCAGAATTTTGTCTTTTGTGTTCACGATTGTCTGCCTCCTTTGCGAATCTAACGATTGTTAGACACAGTATATCTAACAATCGTTAGAATGTCAAGCCTGAATCGGTGAGCAGACTGCGAAAAATCCTTTGTCCGGAGCAGTTTCAGAGGATTTCATGAAAGCCCTGCATTCGCTGACAAATACCTGTGATTTCGCGGATCTCAAATTCGGGCTTGCGGGAATGAGAAGCACGTATCATTTTGGCGCTTTATCTATAGCCCGCATACGCGCTCTTACACAACACAAAAGTCATCCATCGGATGGCTTTTTGTGTTGGCAATAAAGGAAGCGGGGATTTGAACGAGCAGAGGTCGGCTGCGTCCGACCGTACTGCCCTGACCAAGGCGGCATCGGTGCCACCGAGAGCAAATCCCTGCTTCTCCGCCAATAAAAAGCACCCTTTTACGTGGTGCTTTTTATTGGCATATTATGGCGGGATTCGAGGGTTTTCAGCCGCTCGCCTAAGGCGATTTCGACCATCCTGTGAATGGTCGAAAAGGCTGAAAACGGGCGGCCTTGCGGGCATTGCCCGCAGTCCGCCCCGGTCACGCGTGAAGACGCATCTTTTGCAAAAGGAATCCCACCCGCTCCGCCGAGCAAATGGGAAGTGCGCAAACCTATACCATCTCTTTCAGATAAGCGCCGGTTTTTGAAGCCTTGCAGGAAACGATCTGCTCCGGGGTGCCCTCGAACACGATCTCGCCGCCGGCGGAGCCGCCCCCGGGGCCCATGTCGATAATCCAGTCCGCCTGCGAGATCAGCTCCGGGCGGTGCTCGATCATCACGACTGTGTTGCCTTCCGAAACGAGCCTGCGCAGGAGGGCGAGCAGCATACCGGTATCCTTGCTGTGGAGGCCGATGCTCGGCTCGTCGAGGACGTAGATCTGCCCCTGCTTGTGCAGCTCGCTCGCGAGCTTGACGCGCTGCACCTCGCCGCCCGAGAGCGTGCTCGTAGGCTGACCGAGGGTGAGATAATCGAGGCCGACGTCTATCATGCTCTTCAGCCGCGTGCGTATCTTCACGCTGTCGAAAAACTCGTATGCTTCGGCAATGGTGAGCCCCATTACCTGCTCGATGTTCAAGCCGCGGCAGAGATAAGAAAGCGCGGTGGGATTGTACCTGCGGCCGCCGCACTCCTCGCAGGTGACGGTCACGGGCTCGGCAAACGCCATTTCATAGCTGATCTGGCCCGTGCCGCGGCAGATGGGGCAGCCGCCCTCGGAGTTGAAGCTGAACCAGCCCGCGCCCACGCCGTTCGCCTTGGCGAACACCTTGCGGATCTCATCCATCACGCCCGTGTAGGTGGCGGGCGTGGAGCGTATGGAGGTGCCTATGGGCTTCTGGTCTATCACTATCGCCTCGGGGAACCTCTGCGGGAATTCGTAGCGCATAAGCGAGCTTTTGCCGCTTCCCGCAACGCCTGTCACGGCGGTGAGCACGCCCTTGGGTATAGTCACGTTCACGTGCTTCAAATTGTGACAGCAGGCGTCTGCGACCTCATATCCCTCCGTCCAGGGCAGCGGAGCGCGGTTGAGCCCGATCCTTTTGCCGACAGCCTCGGCGGTCGGAGTGCCGGCCGCTTTAAGCTGCTGCAGGCTCCCTGCAAAAACAACTTCGCCTCCGCTTGCGCCCGCGCCCGGGCCGAGCTCTATGATGTGATCCGCCAGCTCTATCATTTGGCGTGAGTGCTCCACCACGAGCACGTTGTTGTGCTTTTCCTTGAGCTCGCGGAGCATTCGGCCTATGCGCTCGGCGTCGGCGGGGTGGAGCCCCGCGGTAGGCTCGTCGAAAATGAACGTGATGTTGTTGAGGTATCCGCCGAGATCCCTCACTATTTTTATGCGCTGCGCCTCGCCGCCGGAGAGCGTTTCCGTCCTGCGGGAGAGGGAAAGATAGCCTATGCCGACGTCGATCATTCGCTCGAGGTATTCCGCGATCTGCCTTGCGAGCGAGCTTCCGCGCGGATCGTCGATGGTCTTCAGGAACGGCAGCAGATCGGCCGCGGTCACGTCCATGCAGTCGACGATATTCTTCCCGTTTATACGTGATGCGAGCGCCTTGGGGTTGAGGCCGGAGCCCCCGCAGCTTTTGCAGAAACCGCGGCGGACGTGCGTCATTATCTCGTCCTGCAGGCTCTTTTTGAGCTTTGTGACGTCCCTTTTCATATAGACGCGCTCGAAGCGCGGATACACGCCCTCGTACGGCAGATAGTCTATGCGCCCGGCATTATTGCACTTGAATTCCACCATTAGCGGCTCGTCGGGGCCGTATTCAAGCACCTTCCATTCCTCCGGGCTGAAATCCCGGAGCTTTTTATAAGGATCTATCAGGGGGTTGTTCTGGTAATAGACGGTCTGCCAGCCCGAAGAGAACTGGCTGAAGAGTATCCCGCCCTCCGCAATGCTTTTGTCCTTATCGAAAAAGCTCTCCCTGACGAGCTCTATCTGCTCGCCGATGCCCGTGCAGTCGGGGCACGCTCCGGCGGGATGATTGAATGAATACGCCATCGAGCCGCCGGCGGAGGGCTCGCCCACGCGCGAGAACAGCAGACGGATGAGCGGCGCGACGTCCGTCGCCGTGCCTACCGTGGAGCGGGACGAGGCGCCTATGGGACGCTGATCCACGACTATGGCGGGGGTGAGGTTGCGTATCTCATCCACCTTGGGGCGGTCGTAGTGCGGCATCCTGCTGCGGATGAACAGCGGGTAGCTCTGCTGCCATTCGCGCTCCGATTCCACCGCGACGGTGTCGAAAGCAAGCGAGCTTTTGCCGGAGCCGGAAACGCCCGCAAACACGACGAGCTTGCCCTTGGGTATAGTCACGTTTATATGTTTCAGATTGTTCTCGGACGCGCCGAGTATCTCGATATTGTCGCCGGGTGCTGTGGTTTTGCTCATGCCGTTTCACCTTTGCAAGTCATGATCTTATAAAACAAGTTTACCACACACGCGCCGCTTTTTCAATCTTGCAGAAAGCCCCCCGCGGCATCCTTTCTCCGACCTCTTTTTGACCCCGCTCTCGGGGCGAAAAGCTCCGAAACCGGCCTCAGGGACTCAAGTTCATACCGTCAGTAGAAAAAATAATAACATTTTAGTATTAGCGGTGTGTTCACGGCGGCGGCTTTCCGTGTTATAATGAATACGCAAAAACGAAAGGGAGCCATGAGAAAATGAAGCTTGCAGAAAACATTCGCTCGTTTCGGAAGGAACGCTCGCTTACGCAGGAGCAGCTTGCAGAGGTGCTGGGCGTAACGCCCGGCGCGGTCTACAAGTGGGAGGCGAAGCTCTCCATGCCGGAGCTCAACCTTATTATGGAGATGGCGGATTTCTTCGATACCTCCGTGGATATGCTGCTCGGCTACGAGATGAAGGACAACCGGCTCGAGGCGACTGTCAAACGCCTGCAGGAATGTCGCCGCAATAAGGATCGCGCAGGGCTTGACGAGGCGGAAAAGGCCTTGAAAAAATACCCGCATTCCTTCAAGATCGTCAATGAATGCGCAACTGTTTACCGCGTGTTCTACATTGAAACCAACGATAAAAAGCTGGGCAGACGCGCGCTGGAGCTGACGGAAAGGACGCTTACGCTCCTGCCGCAGAATACGGACCCGGAGATCAGTGAACAAACGCTTTACGGGAAAATGGCGGAAGTGTATCTGAGCC
>CAMZFO010000134.1 GCA_947306125.1 uncultured Clostridia bacterium
ATAGCCTCCCCTGTGTTGCGGATTGCCGCTTCGCGCAATACCGCCGGGGAGGTGGCTCGGCGGGCAGCGCCCGACGAGACGAAAGGGTTGTAAAACTTCACCGGAGCTCAACAGTGAAAGGATAACAAATGCTCGAAAAGCTTGCAAAAATGAAGGAACGCTATGAGGAGCTGGGGGAAAGGCTCGGTCAGCCCGAGGTCATTTCCGACCAGAAGCTTTTCCGCGAGCTCGCGAAGGAGCATTCATCGCTCGGCGAGATAGTCGCGGTGTATGACGAATACGCGGCGGCGCTTTCAGCCTGCGCGGACTGCCGCGCCATGCTCGAGGAGGAGAGCGACGCGGAGCTGAGGGAACTGGCGCACGAGGAGCTGCGCGAAGCGGAGGAGACCGCCGCCGCGCTTGAAGAAAAGCTCAAGCTCATGATGCTCCCCCGGGATCCCAACGACGAAAAGAACGTCATAATCGAGATCCGCGCGGGCATAGGCGGGGACGAGGCGGCGCTTTTCGGGGCGGCGCTCTTCCGCATGTATTCCCGCTATGCGGAAAGGCATAATTTCAGGCTCGACGTGATCGACATGAACGATACTGAGATAGGCGGCGTGAAGGAAGCGGTGTTCTCGATAAACGGTAAGGCGGCGTATTCCCGCATGAAATTCGAGGGCGGGGTGCACCGGGTGCAGCGCGTGCCTGAGACCGAGTCGCAGGGGCGCATACACACCAGCGCGGCGACCGTCGCGGTGCTCCCGGAGGCGGAGGACGTGGACGTATACATCGACCCCAACGATATCCGCGTGGATACCTACAGGTCCAGCGGCGCGGGCGGTCAGCACGTCAACAAGACCTCGTCCGCCATCCGCATAACGCATATGCCCACGGGCATAGTGGTGCAGAGCCAGGATGAAAGGAGCCAGATACAGAACCGCGAAAAGGCCATGCGCGTGCTGAAAAGCCGCCTTTACGAGCTCTATTCGCAGCAGGCGCATAACGCGGAGGCGGAGGCGCGCCGCGCGATGGTGGGCTCCGGCGACCGCTCGGCAAAGATCCGCACCTATAATTATCCCCAGAGCCGCGTGACCGATCACCGCATCGGCCTCACGCTCTATAAGCTCGAAGCCTTCCTCGACGGCGATATGGACGAGATGATAGACGCCCTGATACTCGACGAAAGAATGAAGCTCCTAAAGGGCGGGGAAGAGTGATATGAAATATGAAAACAGAGATCTTCAACGCAAAAACTCAAAAGGAAAACGGCACGCAGTACGCCGGGCGGGTGATCCGCTCGGGCGGGCTCGTCGCGTTCCCGACGGAGACGGTATACGGCCTCGGCGCGAACGGGCTTGACGGCGAGGCGGTCAAGAGGATATTCGAAGCGAAGGGGCGGCCCTCGGACAACCCCCTCATACTCCACGTCGCCAAAAAGTCGGACGTGAAGGAGCTTTGGAATCACGTTCCCGACGACGCGAAAAGGCTCATGGACGCCTTCTGGCCGGGCCCGCTCACGCTGATATTCGTAAAGAGCGACAAGGTGCCGGACGAGGTGACGGCGGGGCTTGACACCGTCGCCGTGCGTATGCCGGAGCATAAGACGGCGCTTGCGCTCATACGCGCCGCGGGCGTGCCCATCGCCGCGCCCTCGGCCAATATTTCCGGCCGCCCCAGCCCCACCGAGGCGGAGCACGTGATAGCCGATATGGACGGCAGGATAGACGTTATACTGGACGGAGGCCCCTGCAGGGTGGGCGTGGAGTCCACGGTGCTGACGCTCGTCGGCAGGCCCACGATACTCAGGCCCGGCGGCATCACGCGGGAGATGCTGGAGCAGGTGATTGGCCCCGTGGAGGTCAGCCCCGCGGTGCTCAGGCCGCTCAAGGAGGGCGAGGTCGCCGAATCCCCCGGTATGAAGCACAGGCATTACGCGCCCGACTGCCGGGTGGTGGTCGCGGAGGGCTCCTGGCGCAAGGCCGCCTCCATAATCTGCCGCGAGTACGAGATAGCCGAGGCGATGGGCGAAAGGTGCATCGTTTTGGGCACGGAGCAAACTCGCTCTTGTTATCACGGAATGAACTGTGATATAATAGGGGACAGGGAAACGCCCTCCTCGCTCTGCGCGGAGCTGTTCTCGGCGCTGAGGCGCTGGTCGGGTAAGGTGGACGTGATATTCGCCGAGGCCATACCCGCGAAGGATCAGGGGCTCGCCTATATGAACAGGCTCCTGAGGGCCTCGGGCTTCACCGTTCTCACTGATTAAAAGGATGGAATTCCCCAAGGGAATTCCGCAGCAAGTATATACCCCTCATCCGTCGCCTTTGGGCGACACCTTCCCCACCCGGGGGAAGGCAGAAAGCAGCAAGTATACACCCCTCATCCGTCGCCTTTCACCTTCCCCACCCGGGGGAAGGCAGAAAGCAGCAAGTATACACCCCTCATCCGTCGCCTTCGGGCGACACCTTCCCCACCCGGGGGAAGGCAGAAAGGAGTTTTTTCGCAATGAAAGTGGCCATCTGTTCCGATCACGGCGGGTACGAGCTCAAGATGAGGCTCATACCCTTTATCGAGGAGCTGGGGCATACCGTATTCGATTTCGGCTGTTACGGTACCGCCTCGGTCGATTACCCCGACTATGCCTTCCCGATGGCGGAGGCGGTCGCGCGCGGCGAGTTCGAGCGCGGCGTCGCCGTCTGCGGCACGGGCATCGGCGTCTCCATCTGCTGCAACAAGGTCCGCGGCGTACGCTGCGCACTCTGCGGCGACGTGCTCTCGGCCGAGCTTACCCGCCGCCATAACGATTCCAACGTGCTGGCGATGGGCGGCAGGATAATAGGCGTGGAGACAGGCAAGGCGATCGCCGCGGCGTGGCTCGGCACGGAATTCGACGGCGGCCGTCACGAGGGCAGGATAGCCAAAATAACCGAATACGAAAACAGGGATAACGAATGATCCCGGGTTCGATAACGATCAATATGTTTAGGAGGCAAATATGAGCGAATTCAAGAACGTTACCGTAATCGATCACCCGTTGGTGCAGCACAAGCTGGCCCTTTTAAGGGATAAGAACACCGGCACGAAGGATTTCCGCACTCTGCTCGCCGAGCTTTCGACGCTCATGGCATACGAGGTCACGCGCGATCTGCCTCTCGACGAGGTCAATATCGAGACTCCGATCGCACCCACCAAGGCGCATATGCTCATCAACTGCAAGGTCGGCGTCGTGCCCATTCTCCGCGCGGGCCTCGGCATGACCGACGGCATCATGAGCCTTATCCCCACGGCGAAGATGGGCCATATCGGCCTCTTCCGCGATCCGGAGACGCTGCGGCCCGTCACCTATTACTGCAAGCTCCCCGCCGACGTTGAGGAGCGCGACGTTATCGTGGTCGATCCCATGCTCGCCACCGGCGGCTCCGCCTGCGAGGGCATACGCAAGGTGAAGGAGTCCGGCTGCAAGTCCGTAAAGCTCATGTGCCTCGTGTCCGTTCCCGAGGGCATCCGCGCCGTGCAGGAGATGCATCCCGACGTCAAGATCTATACCGCCGCCATCGACGATCACCTCAACGAGCACGGCTATATCGTGCCCGGCCTCGGCGACGCGGGCGACCGTATTTTCGGCACCATGTAAAAAAGAATCGTTCAAAAGGCAGGTCATCCGCCTGCCTTTTCGTATGCCGTATTCCCAAAGCGGATCGGCGCGGCCTTTTTTCAAAAAAACCGTTGCAAAACCGCGCGGCATCGTTTATAATATCAGGCGGGGCTGAATGAGCCCGCGGCGCGTCCCTTAACGGGCGCGTAAAATCGGAAAGGGGATCGGACCGATGAGCTTTATCGCATTATGACCTGTCAGTCGATACGAACAGTATTGACTCCGTGCAGCCGTAATTTCACACAATGGGAACAGAGCCGTGAAAACAAAGCGCGTACATGGCGTTATTTGTGATCGACACGCCTGATTTACTTACCCAAAAAGCTGCACACAGATCATTTGCGGCAAAGAGCATAGCCGAACCCGAACGGCGTTCCCGCTTCCGGTAAAGGGGAGCGGATCGCGCCTGCGTCTGATTTTTGTGCGGGAGCATTCTGCTTTTTCATACAAATCGACCGCGGATCGGCAGCGCTTTGCCCGGTCCGCTTTTTTTCATATAAACAAAGGAATTTTAATAAGGAGATACTTTTTATGGATAAGAAATCGTTGATGGAAAACATGGCCCGCGCGGCATACGAAAAGGACAGCTTCAACGGCGCGTGGCTTTACGCCGAGAACGGCGAGATAGTAAGTAAAGGCGCTTTCGGCTTCCGCGACCCCGAAAACACTCTCCCGATCGAAGAGGACACGATATTCCAACTGGCGTCCGTGACCAAGCAGTTCACGGCGGCGGCGGTAATGCTGACTGTGCGCGAGGGGAAGCTCGGCCTTGACGACGAGATAATAAAGTTCTTCCCTGAGCTTGAAAAGTACAAGGGCGTGACGGTGCGCCATCTTTTGACCCACACGAGCGGCATCCCCGATTACTTCGACGATATGGATTGGTTCA
>CAMZFO010000135.1 GCA_947306125.1 uncultured Clostridia bacterium
CATCGCCTGTAGGCTTCCCTGAACCACTCGCCCAGCGAGTGGTTTTTCACTACAATCAGGCCCCGAAGGCGTTACTTCGGGGCCGTTGTTTTTCATTTGCGCGTCATTTCATCCCGCACGCATCTTATCAATTCTTCCTCTGTGAATCCGAGCTTTCTTGCTGAAACTATAAGGCTTTTAAGCGGCTCCGAAACCGCTTCTCTTCGCAGCTCGTCAAGCCTTTCGCGATCGACGGGCGCGATGGAGCATCCGCTTCCGGCACGGGTCACGATGAGCCCGTCGGCTTCAAGCGCGTCCCAAGCCGTCCTCACGGTGATAACGCCTATGCCGAGCTCCTTCGCAACTGTGCGTATGGGCGGGAGCGGATCGCCGCTTTTGAGTTCCCCGGAGATGACCTGCGAGAATATCTCCTCATACAACTGACGATACACCGGAATGGGACTTGTCGGCAGTACCGATAAACGCATCAGACGTCCACCTTATCGAAGTATTTGCAGGATCTCCTGTATGCGGCATAAGTCGCAAGCGCGTATATAGCAGCGCCGACAAGAGCGCATACAAGCTGTATGGTAAGCAAGGAAGCATTGGAGGGCCAGCAGTCGACGTTGTTTTCGAGCCATGCGAAGAACGGCACGCTGTTCTGCGCGGCCGCTGCCGCAATGAATATCCCCTCGAAAACGAATATGAAAGCGAATACCGCTATGGTCGATATGAGGAACGCCTTATCGGTCTTGTATCCTGTCTTGTAGAATATCGGCATGAAAGTCGAATTGAATACGGAATAGACGAGGAAAGCGCCGAGGAAGAGCGCCGGGCAGGCGTCGATGCCCGCTTTGTTGCCCGCGGAAATCAGAGCGTGATTTAAGAACATCACGGGTATGCAAAGCAGCAGCATGATAAGCTGAACGCATACGATGAACATGAATTTGGACTTTACTATGCTGTGCTTCGAAACGGGCAGCATGGAGGTGAACAGCGCGTCGCTGTTAGCTATGCTGACCTGCATCGAGTTGAAGAGCGCGTTGCCCGTAAAGAAGAACGGGACGAGATACATATAGTTCGGTATAAGCAGCATGAATACGGCAACGTAGAATATGACCACCAAGGGCTGCATGCAGAGCTTGAATTCTTTATATAAAAGGTTTTTCATTTCACGCCTCCTGTTCAACGTAGATCATTATGGATTCAAGATCGGCGGGAGCGAATCTGCAGTCCGCGACCTTTTCGGCGTCTTCGGCTTTTATCAGCCCTGTGAATCCGAAAGCGTTTTCCTTGTGACCTATAAGATGCGGCTTGGCTTTTGAAAGCGCCTCCAGATCGCCGGAAACGAGCAGATAACGGGCTTTGAAGCTCTCTATATCGCAGGAGGCGTATATGCGCCCGTTGATGATATAAGTGATGTTATCCGCGCATTTTTCCAGATCGGAGATAATGTGAGTGGAGAACAGCACGCTTCTGGACTCGTCCTCGATAACTCCGCGGAGCACGTCTAAAAGATCGTCCCTCGAGACCGGATCGAGCCCGCTCGTAGGCTCGTCAAGCACGAGCAGCCTCGCATTGTGGGAAAGCGCGAGAGCGAGAGCGTATTTGACCCTCATGCCCGCCGAGAGCTCGCGTACGCGCTTATTCTCGTCAAGCCCGAAGCGCTTAAGATACTTCCTGTATGCTTCGTCGTCCCAGTTCCTGTAGAAGCGCTTGGTCACGTCGGTTATCTTGCTAAGCTTGGAACGGGTATAACAGTTGAATTCTCCCATTATAAACCCGATATCCTGCTTGCACTCGGTCTCGTGAGCATAATAGTCCATTCCTTCGAACGTGACCGATCCGCCGTCCCTGCCTATCAGATTCAGCATGGCTTTCATAGTGGTCGTTTTGCCGGCGCCGTTGCGGCCTATAAAGCCCATTATAGTGCCGGGCTCCACAGAAAACGATACGTTATCAAGCGTAAAGCCATCATATTTCTTGCACAGGGAATCCACTTTTAAAAGATCCATGATATACCTCCGTATAATTGTGCTTATCAGACAAGCACAATTATAGTCCCTTCGCAAGCATATGTCAACACCTTTTTTTCGTTCGGAATAAATGGACGATTTGAGCAGATAATAGAAGCAATGATACTGTTAAGGAGAACCATGATGAAAGCAACAGGAATAGTCAGAAGGATAGATGAGCTCGGCAGAGTGGTCATCCCCAAGGAGATAAGGCGCACGCTGCGAATAAGGGAGGGCGATCCGCTTGAGATATTCGTCGACAGGGACGGCGGCGTAATACTCAAAAAGTATTCGCCCATTGGCGAGCTCGGAGATTTCGCAAAGGAATACGCCGAATCCATACATCAGTCCGTGGGGCATACGGTCGTTATAAGCGATAAGGATTCTGTCATAGCAGTCTCCGGCGCCGGAAAAAAGGAGCTTTACGAAAAGCCCATACATGAGGACATTGAAAGCGCCATACAAAACAGGAATAAGATCTGCGCGAGCGCCGCTTCCGGCGAAAAGCTCATTCCCATCACGACGGCAGACAATGCGGAAGCCTATACGGCGGAGCTGATAGTGCCTATCATATCCGCGGGAGATCCTGTGGGCGCCGTGATCCTGCTTTCAAAGGAAGGCGGCAAGTCCTTCGGGCAGGCGGATATAAAGGTCTGCGAGACAGCCGCAGGTTTTATGGGCCGGCAGCTCGAAAGCTGAAGCGGCGGAAAAAAACCTTTAATAAATATAAATACAGCGTCTTGACAAAACGAGAGCCTTTGATGTAAAATACCTTCCAATAAGGCTGTGATGCGGAAAAGTAGTCGTTATTATCGCTTTTAGAGAGCCGCGGTTGGTGAAAAGCGGCAGCGTGATCTCGGCGAAGCTCGCCGCGGAGCTCCCCGGCTGAAAGGCTCAGGCTCAATAGGCGGGGCGTAATTCGGGCGTTAACCGAATTCGAGCGGGCGTATTTCGCCAATCGGAGTGGTACCGCGGAGTTAGCAATACTTCGTCTCCAAATATGGAGGCGAAGTTTATTTTATATCAAGGAGAATGAGTATGGCTGCTGAAAGATACGACCATATCGCCATCGAAAAGAAATGGCAGAGCAAGTGGAATGACGCGCATTGTTTTGAAGCAAAGGACGATTATACGCTTCCAAAATACTATGCGCTCATCGAATTCCCTTTCCCGAGCGGCGCGGGACTTCACGTGGGGCATCCGCGTCCCTATACCGCGCTTGACGTTATAGCCAGGAAAAAGAGGCTTGAAGGATACAACGTGCTTTTCCCGATAGGCTATGACAGCTTCGGGCTTCCCACGGAGAATTACGCGATAAAGACGGGCGAGCATCCCCGCAAGGTCACGGAGAGGAATATTTCCGTATTCCATCGTCAGATGCAGATGCTGGGCCTCAGCTTCGACTGGTCGCGCGAGCTGTATACGTCCGATCCCAATTACTATAAGTGGACGCAGTGGATCTTCATAAAGCTTTTCGAGAAGGGCCTCGCCTATAAAGCCGAGCTTCCCATCAATTTCTGCACCTCCTGCAAGGTCGGCCTTGCCAACGAAGAGGTCATCGACGGCACCTGCGAGCGCTGCGGCGCGCCCGTCGTGCGCATGGTCAGGAGCCAGTGGATGCTCAAGATCACCGAATACGCGGACAGGCTGATAGACGATCTGGATAAGATAGATTTCGCCGAGAGGATAAAGACCACGCAGCGCAACTGGATCGGAAGGAGCACCGGCGCCGAGGTCACGTTCAAAATAGATGGCTATCCCGACGGGCTGAAGATCTATACCACCCGTCCCGACACAATGTTCGGCGCGACTTACATGGTCGTTGCTCCAGAGCATCCCATAGTGGAGGCCATGAAGGACCGCATCGAGAATTACGATGACGTCGCCGCTTACCGCGAGCAGGCTGCTCACAAGAGCGATTTTGAGCGAAGCGAGCTTGCCAAGGAAAAAACGGGCGTTCCTTTGAAGGGCGTCTACGCGGTAAATCCCTGCACCGGTCAGCCCATACCCGTTTGGATATCCGATTACGTACTTATGGGCTACGGCACAGGCGCTATCATGGCCGTTCCCGGGCACGATACGCGCGACTGGGAGTTTGCAAGGAAATTCGGTCTGCCCGTCGTCGAGGTAGTCGCCGGCGGCGATATCGAAAAGGAAGCCTTCACCGACTGCGAAACAGGCGTGATGGTCAATTCCGGCTTCCTCAACGGGATGCAGGTCGAAGAGGCCAAGAAAGCCATTGTCGAGTTCCTCGAGAAGCAGGGCATAGGCCGCAAGAAGACCAATTTCAAGCTGCGCGACTGGCTGTTCTCCCGTCAGAGGTATTGGGGCGAGCCCATACCGCTCGTTTACTGCGAGCACTGCGGCTGGGTCCCCATCCCGGAGGATCAGCTCCCGCTGACTCTGCCCGAGATAGACAATTACAAGCCCTCCGACGACGGCTCCTCGGCGCTTGCGAG
>CAMZFO010000136.1 GCA_947306125.1 uncultured Clostridia bacterium
CACCGCGGCGACGCTGCGCTGCCGCGGTCCCCCTTCCCCCAAGGGAAGGCTGAACGCCGGCGCGGCAACCGACCAAAAGGCTTCTCCCCGCCGGTGGAGAAGCTGTCAGCCGAGCGCAGCGAGGATGACTGATGAGGGGGCAAAAGCAATTGCAGCTTCCGTATTCGGAAATGGACTATCGTCCTTTTCATGCTTGAAAAAGAGCCCCTGTGCGGAAGCATCCCTCATCCACCGCTCGTTCCTCGCGGTCCCCGGAGGGCGGGCTCCTGTTCCTGCGGAACAGATTGCCGCCCGTTCAACTCCTTTTTGGGTATCCGAAGGATGGATTCACCGGATGGTCAAAATCGCCTTCGGCGACCGACCCCGGGGCGGACCCGGCCGCCTAATGAAGACGGTGCTGTGCGCCTAATGAAGACGGTGCTGTGCACCTAATGAAGTCGGCGCCCTGCGCCTAACGAAGAAAAGACGCCCGCCGGAAAGATCGCTCTAAGCATTCCTTCATCAGCGAAGCGTCTTCATTCCTTCATTAGCCCGCTTTATGCGGGCGTCTTCATTCCTTCATCAGCCCGCTTTATGCGGGCGTCTTCATTCCTTCATTAGCCCGCTTTATGCGGGCGTCTTCATTTATTTATCCCGCGTACCACACTTCGCAGTATTCGTCCTGGCTGACGCCGTCTATGAGCACGTCCCAGCCGCGCATTTCGAGCTTGACGCAGACCGTGGAGCCGTCTTTGAGCAGCAGCTTGACGTAGGTCTCGAGGTCAGTCTCGACCGGCGCGAACTCGGTCCCGGCGGGAAGGACGATCTCCTCGTCCTCGCGGCCGCTGAACATCCTATAGGCCTTCATATCGCGCTTGAGCTCCCTAAATCCGCGGCAGCCCGGGGTCTCAGGATCGGGATAGGCGAAGGGCGTTATCAGCCTGAAGCCGTCCGCGGTGAGTATCATGCGGGCTGTGACGAACTGGGTGTCGAACACGTCGGTATCCACCGCGACGGGGATACCCTGCGAGGGATCGAACGTCCCGCTGCCCTCGCCTTCGGTCTTTATGAACGCCGCGCGGCGGATGGGGAACGCGTCCATGCCGCCCGTACCGTTCACGCGGAAGCCGATCACGCTCCGGCTGTCGTCCGCTCCGCAGGATTCGAATATCATGTCGAGGCGGCCGTCCGAAACATCGCAGTCCATCACGCGCAGTGCGCAGGAGATGACGTAGTCCTCGTTCTTGAGAGTGAACACCTTGCCGGGCTTTGCGCCGAGCTCAACGGTTATCACGTAATTGTTGCCCTCGCCGATCCCCTCGTTGGGGCCGTTATCGGTAAAGGTTATCGTATCGGGCTTGCCGTCGAGATCGAGATCGAGCCGCACGGTCTCGTCGGGCATTATCTCGGTCATTTCGGCCGAGGAGGTCGGCAGATCGCCCGTATAGAAGGAGATCCCGGCGTCGGCCCCGGAAAACTCCGCCTGCAGCACGAAGCCCTCGCCCTCGGGGGGCGCTTCAAAGGTGACGTCCACGACGCTGTCGGCGGAATAGAGGTTCGAGAGCTCGTCATACCAGCCCGCGAATACGCCGCCCTCGTCGGGGAAGGCGCAGATGCAGATCTCGTATTCCCCGTCCTCGTCGTTCATGCCGCCGTCAAGCTTGACGTATCCGCCGCCGTCGGCTGTGAGCAGATAGCTGCGTCCGTCAAGCGGGTCTCCGCCCACCATGTCGGTGGGTACGGAGCCGGTGAAATTCGCGCTTATGGTCTCACCGGCCATTATACAGAAGCCGTCCCGGGGCATATCGAGATCGAGTATCGCCGCATCCTTTACGGGCCGCTGAGTCATCACGAAGCGCAGGGCGGGGCAGTTTGCGATCTGCATGCTTTCGAGCACGACCTCCTGCCCGACGAGGACCCTTTCAAGGCTGTCGAACCCGACGAGCGCCATAGTCCCGGCAAGCTCGATCTGCCCGTTTTCACCGTCGCCTAAGCAGATCTCCGTGAGCCTGCCATCGCGGTTCCAGACGAAGTAATTATCGGACCCCACGTCAAGCGCCCAGGTGGAGGGATCCTCGGCCTCGTAGAACGGGAAGAGCTTTTCGCCGTTCCTCACGCCGTTTTCATCGGGTATCTCAAGGAAAGCGCGGAGCTTTGCGGCGTCGTCCGCGTTGTAAGCGAAGCCCGGCGTAAGCGCGTACTCCTTCACTATGAAGCCGTAGCCGTAGGTAGCGTCCTCGTAAGTGTTCACGGCCTCGAAATACCTGCCGGTATGCTTGACGGTAAGTATGACTATCCTGTCCCCCTCACAGGAGCGGATCAGCCCCTCGACGTCCTTTCCCTCGAGCTTGCTCTCGTCAAGAATCCCGCGGCCCTCCATGTCAAACAGCTCAAGGTCCAATACCTTGCAGTTCTCGCCGAGCTCCAGCCCAAAGTCCGGCCCGACGATGGGGAATCTCGCGGAAGCCTCCGCGGCGCCTTCGGAGAACGCGAACCCGTCGCCCTTTGCGACAATCCACTTACCGTTTCCGTCCATGTGGACCTCGGTGTCGCAGCAGTACTCGCAGCAGGGAGTTATCCTCTGCCCGTTCCAGGTGAGTACCACACAGTCCTCCGGATGCTCCATGAGCGGATCGGGGGAGAGCTCCGCATTACAGCTCATTTCAACTATCACCCAATCGCCGCCGGCGCTGCTTGGCAATTGACTGCTGGGCAATTGACTGCTGTCCGTTACACGGAATATATCCTCAAAGGTGTATTTATCCTCCATGCAGAGTATCACATAGCTCCAGGGCGCGGCGCCTTCCGCGGCGTTGTTGGGTATGCCGGTAAGCTTTACACGGCAGGGGTATTTGATCCCCTCCGTGCGGGGATTATCCAACGTCATCCACGTGCCGTCGCTCAGGAGACAGTAGCTTTGGGTTATCACTCCCTCCGGAGTGATAAGCTTTGCGTTATACTCATCCGCCGGAGTGGCGGTATAGGTCTCTATTATCGTCGGCTCCCCGGGCTCCGCGGTGGTCTGCGTATCGGGACCCACGGGCTTGGGCGATTCGCCTATGCCCACGACGCGGCTTATGCCGAACACGGCTCCGGCTATGAGCAGCACCGCGGCGGCGGCGCCGAGCCAGCGCCTCACACGCGGGCTCGCCTTGGGGCGCATCGTCTCCGATACGAAGCGGTCGTCTATCTCGCCCGCTATCTTATAAAGCTTTTCGCTGTTCATAATTCAAAACCCCTTTCCTTCAAGTATTTTTCAAGTCCCGTCTTGAGCCTGCGGAGCGCCGCCGTGACGGAATCGGGGGAAATATCGAACCTTTCGGCGATATCCTTTACCCGCTCGTAGCGGAAATAGCGCAGTACGAACATCTCCCTCTGACGGCGAGGCCGCGAGCCCAAAAAGCGGTTTATGGCCTCTATGAGCTCCCCTTCGACCGCGTCCTCCTCCGGGCCGGGTGCGACTGCCTGCAGCGCCGCCTCGTCAAGGGGCAGCGGGAAGCCGCCTCCCCCGCGCTTTAACGCCGTTTCCCGCCTGCGCATCTCCAGCGCGCGGTTCCTCGTGAGCTTGGCAAGGTATGCGCCGAAATGCTCCGGCTCGTTGGGCGGTATGCTGTTCCAGACGGAGTTCAGCGCGTCCGCGAAGCACTCCTCCGCATCCCGCTGATCGCCCGTGACGTTCCGCGCCAGACTCACGCAGTACGCGCCGTAAGCCCGCCGCGCCGCCTCCAGCGCCGTCTCGTCCCTTTCAAGCAGCCGCTTGACAATTTCTTTTTCATTCATAGCCTGCTCCTTTTCCCCCGCGCCTTCTTGCGGGGAGTCCGTGTGAGACGTACTTGTATTTCGTGGTCGTAGGCCGCGCCGGCGTTCAGCCTTCCCTTGTTGTGGAAGCCGGGGCCCGCCCCGGGGTGCAGGTCGCCGCAGAGTTCAGCCTTCCCTTGGGGGTTCAACTCCGGTCGCCGAAGGCGATTTTGACCATCCTGCGAATGGTCAAAAAGGAGTTGAACGGGCGGCAATCTGTTCCGCAGGAACAGCAGCCCGCCCTCCGGGGACCGCCGACCTTCAGGTCGGGGGTGGATGAGGGATGCTTCAAAAGCAACTGCGGCTTCCTGATTCGGGAAATAACCTTACTCCGTCTTGCGTTCAGGAATTACCGCGGAATTGACTCGCAGGTGCGATCCTACCTTCTTGGCTTATCGCGTTCCGCGGCTATCGCGCCGCGACCGAGAAAGCATGAGGGACGGCCCGAAATGCTTTCTCGATTAGCAAAACCAAAGGTTTTGCGTTGCTCGCTTCGCTCGCTTAAGGTGTTCCCACCCCGGGGAGCAAGTCTCGCAACGCCCGGGCTCCCCTTGTTAAGGGGTTCGAAGCCGGTCGCCATCGGCGATCCCGACCATCC
>CAMZFO010000137.1 GCA_947306125.1 uncultured Clostridia bacterium
GCCACCCCCACGAAATCGAACACTCTTTCCCTACACGACGCTCTTCCGATCTCTCGGCGTGGCGCCGGAGGGGACGCCGCACGGGGGCGCTGGGCTCGATCTGCGTGCCGGGCACGATCTGCGTGCCCAACTCGCCCAGAATATCTATACCGTCCCCGATTATGCCCGTTATCCTCTCGTAAGCGGGGGCGAAGTATTTGCTCTTCCTTCCCTTATTATAGGGCTTCACGACCGGCACGACCGCATAATCCCTCCCGCGGAAGGTCTTGAACACGCGGCACGGTATGTACCCGCATTCGGATATCACCGCCTCGCCTTCCCCGTTTCTTTCAAGCGCGACGCGGAGTATCAGGGTATCCTTTGAAACCGTCTTGTTCTGATGCGATATGAAATTCCCCATCGAGAACATCACGGGCACGCTGCGTCCGTCCGCGCTTATGACCTCCGCATAGGGCTGGAGCGCGTGCGGGTGCGAGCCGACGATAAAATCCGCCCCCGCGTCCGCAAGCTCCTTTGCGCGGCAGAGCTGACGCTCGGTGGGCTCGTTCGAATACTCCTTGCCCCAATGGATATAGACGAAAACGAATTCCGCTCCCGCACGGCGCGCGGCCGCGATATCCCTTTGGGCCTTCTTCCTCGAATACCGGTTGAGCATGGAGCTTATACCGCCGCTCGTCAGATGCTCCTCCTTATGGTTGAAGTAAGTGGAATAGCTCAGCACGCATACCCTTACGCCGTCCACGTCTATCACGCAGACGCGCTCCTCCTCCGCGCTGCGGAAAAGCCCCGTATGCATGAGGCCGTATTCGTCCACCCTGTCGAGGGTCTCGTAAATGCCGCGCACGCCCGCGTCGCAGTTGTGGTTGTTGCTCATGACCACCATATCGAAGCCCGCGTTCCGTACCGCCTCGAGGAAGCAGGCGGGAGCGTTCAGGTGCGGCATACCCTCCACCTCCCTGCATTCGGACATATAGGGCGCACTTTCCGACAGGGTCGCCTCCAGATTGCCCACGACCAGATCCGCCTCCGCGAAGATATCACGCACGTAATCGAAGCCGCCTTCAAACGACCAGCCCGAGTCCGTCCTGCCCGCCTCCTGCTGGCGCGTCTGACACATGAGATCGCCCGCGAGCATTATGACGGCCTTATTATCGTTCGGGGCGTCGGGAGCATAATAAGCGCCCTCGCCCATAACGTACCTCGGGGCGGGCACGGGCGCCTGCGGCTCCGCCTTGGGGCGGGAAACGGGCTCGAAATCGAGCGGATACGCCTCAAACGCCTCCTCCGCCTCCTCCGCGTCGGCGGGTATTATTACGGGCTCCTCCGTGGGAGCCGCGGTGGGGGCTTCGGTGGGAGCTTCGGTAGGGCCCGCGGCAGAGCTTGCGGAAGGCGCATAAGCCTCCCCGTACCCGCCGCAGCCTATAAAGCCGAACGCCGTTATAAGCGCCAGCGCGAACGCCGCCGCTTTCACAACGCTTTTCCTTTTTCCGAAAACACGCTCCATTTTACGGCTCCGGCGCACGCCCCGGCCTTCAAGCCCCCGCGGCGTTTTTGCCATTATACCATGCCGGGCCGCCGCGGGCAATAGCGCCGGGAAAACGAATATACAAAGGATGGAATTCCCGATGGGAATTCCGTATGAAGTATATACCCCTCATCCGTCAGCTTTGCGCTGACATTACCACGGAAACAGAGTTTCCGCGGCGCTCCGCTAAAGACGCAGCACCGCTGCCTCTTCTTAACGCTGCGCGCCCCGCCCGGGGGAAGGCCTATAATGAGCGAAAGCGCCCCCGGGGGAGGCGCTTCGATTCGTACCGCGTATCGTATCGCGTGTTTTCCGGACCGCTTTAGGGCCCGCAGGATCAGTACTGTATCCCCTTTTTATTGGTAGTCGCGGCGCTGATGACTATTTTGCCGGAGTCGAAGCGGAACGTGAACCCGCCCTTTTTGAACGTCATGCCGCCCGCGGTATCCCCGCTCACGAGGCGGAAGCCGTTCCCCTTCATAGCGGCTGCGATCTCCGCGTCCGCGGAGTTCAGGGTGATCCCGTATACCGAGACTGCGGGATCGGTGATGGTGATGCGGACCACGTGCCGCGCTTCGCTCGAGGCGTCGGGATAGGGCGCGACGGTATAGATCACGCATTCATCGGGATCCGTTTCAAGTCCGTTCCCGCCGACCGCGGGAGTATAGGCCGAGCCGTAATACTCTCTCCCGCCCATAATGCCGTGCTTTTCCGCACAGCGCGAAAAGTCGGCGTCTTCCGCGTTCTCGCCTATCCAGAATTCGAGATCGGTCTCCGGCCTCGGGAGCGTCCTCGCGGAGCAGCCCGAAAGCAGCAGGCAGTTAAGCGCGATAAGCGCCGTTAATACTATGGAAAAAAACCTTTTCATATCAAACGACCTCCTTTTTGATCCGGGCCGGAAGCCCGGTTCTCGCAATGATATTCGCGCGCGTCGGCTCCATACCGGTTCCGGGATCGTGCTCAAAGCCGATCCCCGCCCTCCATGACCGCCGTCACGTGCCTTTCGAGATACCTGCCGCGCACCCGTATGAGCCCGGCCTTATACAGCATATCCTCCAGCTCGCAGGCGAGCTCCTCCGAAACGGAAACTATCCTGTCCTTATAATTCTGCCGGTTGGGGTGGTACCGCGTACCCTCCCAGGCCTCCGGGCGTATGCGCTCCGAGGCAAGCTCCCTTATCTTTGTCGATACCGTCCCCTCCGCGTCCAGCCCGGTAAGTGCGCGGTAGGTCCATTTATAATAGGGCGGATACTCCCTCTTGAGCAGGAAGAAGAGCTCCATGGCGGAGCTTACGCCCCTCGCCCTGCAAAGCTCGGCGGCTACGGAGTCGCCCCGCGTCATGCAGCGCGCGTAATTCACCTGCAGCGCGGAGGAGTATTCGTGGAGCTGCTCGGCGATCCTCGCCCTCCAGACGCGCTCGGGATAATAGCCCTGAAGATACCTGCGGAAGGCGCTGAACACGCCGAGGTCGTCGCGGAAGACCTCCCCGTTCGTAGCCGTTTTAAGGCAGGAATGGTCGAGCCTGAACCACTCGTCCTCCGTCAGCGAACCGCTTTCCGCGTCCGCCTCGATATTCAGTATGTTGGAGTAGAACCTGCGAATGGTCATCACTCCCCTGCGCTCCCTCAGGCGGTCGGTCATATAAGCCCTTTCCGCGCTGTCGACGAGCTCGTTATAGGCTATCGAGAGCAGGTATCCGAAGCGCTCCATGTCCTCGTCCGTCACCCACAGGCAGACGCCGGTGCCGAAATCGTGATCGCGGGAGAGCTCGTCGTCGTAGCCGAAGCAGTCCGAGCCCTCGCCGACTATCCCCACCGCGATGCGGTCCTCGTATTCGGGGAACCTGCGGCGTATCATTTCGGCAACGCAGTTGTCGTAAAACCATCTGTTCTTTTCGATCACGCTTTTCATACGCTCTGCTCTCGTTCGGATGCGGCGGAGCATGCTCCGCTTTCGGAAAAGCATACGCTCTCTCTCTTCATATATTCCTCCGTTGAATCGATAGTTTAATTCAAAGCAGTTCATATCAGCTACAATCTTATTTCTCTGAATAGAATGCAATGTTGAAATATTCACCTGAAGTTAAATGACGAATAAAGCTGATTTCGCTCTGGCGAGGTATTTTGTTTTCAACAGCCGCTCTTGCCAGCTTGGGAACGGACCCATATTTTTCCTCCCAAAGCTTCACGGCATACTTAATCTGATCTATTGTGAGCTTCCAGCCTTCCAATCTGGTGCGAATAGGATAATTAGCGGCCTGAAAGCTGTCGATATCATTGATTTGAGGAACCGTTACACCAAACCACAGGTACCATGTGTCCTGATCCCATAATGATTTTTCCATAGTAACAGTTAGTGAAACATCATTGCAATGCTTCTTCCAGCCCAGTCCTCGTTTCTTATAATCGTTTTCTTTCATGAAAGAGGCAATCTCTTGTGCGGTTTCAACGGCATTCATCTGCAACACTTCCTTTTTACTACGTCGCATTAATTCTACCATAGTCGGACTAATAATTCAAACTTCGTATAAACAATAAATCCTCAGATCTTCACCTTTACCGCGAAGCCCGAAGGCCAGAAGTAAAAGTTCGTCTGATTCTGCTTTGGTGGAGCATAGGGGATTCCTTTTCCGCGGCGGCGCATAGCGCTTTCCGCCGCGGCGCCCGATTTTGGCTTCCTACTTTCTTGCGTGCACTCCATGGTGTTCCCCGGGGCGGGCTGGCAGATTCGCTCTCAAGGCCGCCCGCCGTATGCCTTGGGGGTTCGAATCCCTATGACTTCCCCTCGTTGTTGCGTGCGTAAAGTTTCTCCCTTCCGCGGCGGCGCATG
>CAMZFO010000138.1 GCA_947306125.1 uncultured Clostridia bacterium
CAAGGCCGCCCGGCTCATACCTTTTCAAGCATCCACCGGATGCTTGAAATTGCCTTTGGCAACCGGTATTCGCCCCCTACAGAGGGGAAGGGGGACCGCGAGGAACGAGCGGTGGATGAGGTGGTGGGAATTATTTATCTGACCTAATTCTTTGAACTCATCTCCGGCGACCACCTCTGGCACATATCATCCGCACCGCAGGGACGGATATCATTGCTTCACGCTCTCCCGCGGGTTTTACTTGTATTCCCGGCGTTATCGTGATATGATTAGTTCAGCGCAGGGGCGCTTTGCCGCGCGGCAGGGTGCGCCTTGTGACCGTATCGTAGGTGCGGACGAAGTCCTCGACAACAAGCCCCTTCTGCTCATAGTCGATGAGCAGAAGGGCGGCCGCCAGCGCGTCGCTTTCGGCGCGGTGATGGTCGAGGGGGATATCGAGGTGGCGGCAGAGCGTGTCGAGCTTGTGGTCGGGAAGGCGCGGATAGACGACGCGCCCCATGCGGACGGTGCAGGCGTAATCGAAAAAGCGCGGCGCGGCGCAGCAGTAGGCGCTCAGGCATTTTGCGAGCACGCCCATGTCGAAGGGCGCGTTATGGGCAACGAGCACGCCGCTTTCCATGATGGGCGCGAGCTTTTCCCAGAGCTCGCCGAAGGTGGGCGCTCCGTAAACGAGCTCGGGGCTTATCCCCGTGAGGGCGATATTGAAGCGGTCGAAATGGGTCTCCGGGTCTATAAGGCTCGAAAACGTCTCCGTTATTATCCCGCCCTCCGCGACGGCGACGCCTATGGAGCTCATGCGGTCATTGAAATAATTCGGCGTTTCGACGTCGAAAACGATAAATCTGCTCATGCGGTAATTTTAACACAACAGGCAGGCGAAAGGCAAGCATACGGATATGAAGGAACAGCTCACACTTTTCGGCGGAGAGGCGCCGGAGCCCCTCGCGGCGAGGCTGAGGCCGACGACTCTGGACGAGATAGTCGGTCAGCAGCACCTTATAGGCCCGGGCAGGATACTGCGCAGGCTCATCGAGGCGGACTCGGTCTCCTCCATGATATTCTGGGGGCCTCCGGGCGTCGGCAAGACGACTCTGGCCTCGGTCATAGCGGGCGCGACCTCGGCGAGCTTCATCGACTTTTCGGCCGTCACGAGCGGCATAAAGGAGATTAAGGCCGTCATGCAGAAGGCGGAGGACAACCGCCGCTACGGGGATAAGACGATAGTGTTCGTGGACGAGATCCACCGCTTCAACAAGGCGCAGCAGGACGCCTTCCTGCCCTTCGTGGAGAAGGGGAGCATAATCCTGATCGGCGCGACCACGGAAAACCCCTCGTTCGAGGTGAACGGCGCGCTCCTTTCCCGCTGCAAGGTGTTCGTTTTGAAGGCGCTCACGCAGGAGGACATACTCGTGCTGCTCAAAAGGGCGCTTTCAAGCCCCAAGGGCTTCGGCGATATGCCGCTCAAGGCGGAGGAGGGGGTGCTCGATATGATCGCCGCGTTCTCGAACGGCGACGCCAGATGCGCGCTCTCCACTCTCGAAATGGCCGTGCTGAACGGGGAATTCATCGACGGCGTGACGCATATCACACGCGACACGGTCGAGCAGTGCACCTCCAAAAAGTCCCTGCTTTACGACAAATCCGGCGAGGAGCATTATAATCTCATCTCCGCTCTGCATAAGTCGATGCGCAATTCCGATCCGGACGCGGCGGTCTACTGGCTGGCGCGTATGCTGGAGGCGGGGGAGGACCCGATCTATATCGCCCGGCGCGTCACCCGCTTTGCGAGCGAGGACGTGGGGCTTGCCGACCCCCGGGCGCTGGAGCTTGCAGTCGCGGCGTTCGAGGCGTGCCGCCTCATCGGCTTCCCCGAATGCTCCGTGCACCTGACGCAGGCGGTGGTCTATATGTCCCTCGCGCCCAAATCGAACGCGATGGAGGTCGCCTACAATTCCGCGCGGGAGGACGCCGTGAAGCAGCTGGCCGAGCCCGTGCCCCTGCAGATACGCAACGCGCCCACGGGGCTCATGAAGGATCTGGGCTACGGCAAGGGGTATATCTACGCGCACGATACGGCGGATAAGCTCGCCGCCATGCAGTGCCTGCCCGATAATCTTTTGGGCCGCGAATACTACCGCCCCACCGACCAGGGCCTCGAGCCCCGCTTCGCCGAACGGCTCAGGGCGATAAAGAAGTGGAAGGAAGAACGGAGCGGGAAGAAAGAGGAGTGAGCGGGAGATCGTCGCTCATCACCCAAAACTGCAGGGAGTACACAGGCGAGCAACGCGAGCCCGCAACGCCTCCTGCGATAAAGCCCCTATCGGGCAACAGTAAGTCCCGAGCACCCCAAACTGCAGGGAGCATATAGGCGAGCAGCGCGAGCCCGCAACGCGGGAGAAAAAATGCATGCACATTTTTTCGGACGCGTGCGTACGCGCCGCGAGAGGCGCGGAACGCGATAAGCCAAGAAAGTAGGACCGCTCCTGCGAGACAGAATCCGTGGCCGGACTACAAATCAACACGTTTAAGCCGCCTGCCGTATCCGCGGCAGGCGGGCCTAAAGGCGTATTTGCTCCCTTAACATTATTGGGAAGATCCGTTTGCCCGGAAGCCCCCCTCGCCACCGCCTACGGCGGAGCCGAGGGGGGCTTTAAGCAAGCATTTGATTCCTTTTCATTCTCGCGGATGTACCGCCGCTTGGAAGTTCCCCCCATCAGTCACCTTCGGTGACAGCCTCCCCACCAAGGGGAGGCCTTTTGGTTGAGCCCCCTCGCCCGGTCTTCATCATTCCCTTCAAAATATTCTGCGATTTCCGTTGCAATTTGTCCGGGGGAATGTTATAATCAAATATATTAATTGCCCAAAAGGCAGGAGGAATGATAAATGGAAGATAAAAAGACCAACAAAGCTGCAGAAGTCGCCAAGGCCGAAGAGCCCAAGAAGCACTCCAAGGCCGCTTTGCAGGCAGCTCTTGCTCAGCTCGAGGAGGAGGAGACCGGCAAGCGCAAGAATACGGTCATATTCAGGATACTCGCGTTCGTCTGCTGGGCGCTGGCGGCTATCGCCATGTATCTGCCCGATATCGGCCTGAATCTGCCCTTCGGCGCAGTCCGCATGCTGTTCCTCAATAACGTCACCGCCTGCGTGATCGACGTCATCGTGGCCGGCATACTCTGCGTCGTCGGCGCAAGGCTCTGGATCTATGCCAACCACATCCATCCCACCAAGAGCCATAACAAGGTCGTCCAGTTCATCTGGAATCAGCTCGGCGTCATTATGGCGGGCCTCATTTTCGCCCCCCTTGCCATAATCCTCATCGCCAACAGGAAGGATCTCGATAAGAAGACCAAGACGATAGTCGCGGCGGTGCTCGCGGTCATATTCGTCGGCGCCTCCGCAGGCTCCGCGGATTATCACCCCGTCACTCAGGATCAGGTCGACAGCGTCGTTCAGCAGCTCACCGAGGAGGCCGAGGGCTACGGCTTCACCGACGGCGACGGCGTAAGGTGGACGAAGTACGGCAACTGCTACCACATCTTCTCCGACTGCCAGTCCATCCGCAATTCCAACCCCGATAACTGCACCGACGGCACCATCGAGGAGGCCATCGAGTCCAACCGCGCAAGGCTCTGCACATTCTGCATAAAGAGGTACGCGGAGGCCAAGGAGAACGGCGAGGAGCCTGCGCATATCCCCGCTCCCGCTCCCAAGACCGAGGACCTTACCACCCTTCCCACCGAGGTACCCGACGACGGCACCGGGGAATAAGAGGGTAATGAAGACGCCCGCTGACGCGGGCGTCCTTGTTTTATTAGGCGGCAAGGCCGCCGTCCAACCCGGGGAGGAAGCACGTTAAGCGAGCAAAGCGAGCGTCGCCCACGTGGCCGAAAAATAATTATTTTTCGTGTCGAGTCGGCGCACGCGCCGCGATAGGCGCGGAACGCGATAAGCCAAGCCGGTCGAACCGCTCCTGCGAGACAATTCCGCAGCAGGAATGAAGTCGACCCGTACCAAAAGATCACCCCTCAGTCAGCTAACGCTGACAGCTTGCCGGGGCGGACTGATCGCTTCGCTCCCAAGGCCGCCCGTTCTCCGCCTTCCCAACCATCCACCGGATGGTCGGGATCGCCGATGGCGACCGGCTTCGAACCCCTTAACAAGGGGAGCCGGTCGTTGCGATACTTGCTCCCCGGGGAGGGAACACCTTAAGCGAGCAAAGCGAGCATCGCAAAACCAACCCGGGGAGGGAGCACGTTAAGCGAGCAAAGCGAGCAACGCAAAACCTTTG
>CAMZFO010000139.1 GCA_947306125.1 uncultured Clostridia bacterium
CACCACCTTATAGCCCCTTTCGGCGAGCGTATGCGCGGCGAAGAGCCCCGCGGGGCCCGCGCCGACCACGACGACGGGAGCGGGCTGAGGCGTTTCGCCCACCTCGGCGGCGATCACGGGCTTTTCGGGCGCCTTGGAGACGGTCTTTGCGAAGCGGCCGGAGTACCTGCCGTAATCCTTGTCCGCTATCTCGAATTCGGCGGTATAGATGAACCTTATGTCGTTCTTGTCCCTTGCGTCGAGCGAGCGGCGCACGACGCGCATTCCCTCTATGCTCTCCGCCGGCAGGCGCGTGGCGGAGCCGATGAGCAGGCGGAGCGCGGATTCATCCGCGTTGAAGGGCAGATCGAGGTTGGTGGCTGTAAGCTTCATTTCGGTTCCTTTCGGATCACTGGTTCTGTTCGGCTATGGCGATGATAACGCCCACGCTCTCCTCGGCAAGCTCTATCTCCAGCTCGCCGAAGGTCTCCACGTCGGAGAGGGTGTACTCGAGCTCCAGCTCGTAAGCGCCGGAGGGCCTGCCCTCGACGTTCACGATGACCGTGAGGTTGGAGCTGACGAAGCTCTGCATCAGCCTCGCGGGGCCGGTGACGGTGACGTCGACGTTCTTGAAGCCGTAGGTGTAGGTATAGTATTCATGCTCGCCCACGAACATAATGGGCAGATTCTCGAAGGTCTGGCTGACTATCCTTTCGCCTGTCACGAGAGTGAGCTGGATATTGTCGATATTGACGCCGCCCAGCACGTACGCGCCTTCGGGGATGCCCTTCAGGGTCAGAGTGAAGGAATGGCTGCCCGTTTCGGTCACTCCCGCTATGCTCACGGGCTCCGCGCCAATGCTCTCGACGGTCTCAAGCACGTCGGGCTCTGCGGCGATATCCAGCGAGGTGACGGTCAGGCTCTCGCTCTGTATCTCGAACACGTCGGGGAGCTGCTCCTTGTCGACTATCTCATAGATTATGGGCACGTGCTTATGCGGCAGCACGGTCATCTGCACGTTCGCCGCGGGGATTATGTTCTTGAATACCGAGCCGTCTATCACATTCCCCTCGTTATCGAGCACCTCGAGCTGAATGGAGCGGTTGATGGACTCGGTGAGATTGTTGAGGTCGATATAGCAGACCGCGTTCGATGCGTTCATCAGGTCGGATTTGGCGCCCTCGAGATTGACGGTGGTGTTGAGGAGCTGGGGGGTATCGTGCCAGTAGCCCTCGGGCAGCTCGCCCACGAACTCATAGGTGACGGGGAAATCGCCGCTCATAAGCTCGTCTATCTGCAGATCGATATAGGCGGGATCCACGCTGACCACCCTGCCGACGGTGCTGACGGCCTTGACCTCGGCGCGGTAGGTCCCCGCGGAATGCACGTCGCTCAGGCTGATGGTGGCGGTGATGTTCTTCGGGGTTATCTTGCTGATATCCCTCAGGGGAGCCGAAACGGTGACGTCCACGCTCTTCAAGACCTCGGCTATATCGCCGTAAACGGTCAGCTTTTTAAGTATGAGGTCGGCCTCCGCGCCGGACTCGAAGGTGGGAGTGATATTGTTGATGGTGCGGGTGCGGGAGGGGTTCTGGCTCATCAGCACGTAGCCCCAGAGCAGCATGGCCAGTATGAGCGATATGAACGCGAAGAGGAGCTTCCTGAACAGCGGCCTGCGGTGCCAGGGGACGCTCTCGCCGCCGGCGGAGGCTCTCGAGCCCGCGTCGCGCCTGCGGGGGAACGAATTCAGTATGGAGGCGAAAAGCTCAGCGCTTCCCGTTCTTCTTCTTCTTGTTCCTGCGTTTGCCGTTTGCCTTGACATCCTTCTTCACCTCCTCCTTTTCTTCAGTCTGCTGATCGTCGTTCTTCCTGCCGAAGAGCGGGAACGCTTTATCCTGCTGCGGACAGAAGTGGTCGTTCAGCAGGGCCTCGAGCGTATCGTGATCCACGTTCCTCGTGAGCCTCCCGTCCTGCGCAAAGGATATTATGCCCGTTTCCTCGGATACCACGAGCGTAACGCTGTCGCTCACGGTGGATATGCCCAGCGCCGCTCTGTGCCTCGTGCCGAGCTCCCTTGAAATATTCGGGTCGGTGAAGAGGGGCAGTACGCAGGCGGCGGCGTATATGCGCTCGTCCCTTATTATCATGGCTCCGTCGTGGAGCGGGGTCTTGGGCTCGAAAATGTTCTCGATAAGGGCGTCGGAGATCTCCGCGTCGATTATAGTGCCCGTCTGCACGTAATCGCCCAGCTTTGTGTTCCGCTCGAGCACTATGAGCGCGCCGACCTTGCGGCGGGACATATTCTCGATGGCGAGAGTGAGCTGACGCACTATCTCGTAAGAGGGGGTGCCCTTGGTGACTATGCCGCCCAGATGGAAGCGGCCTATGCGCTCCAGCGCCCTGCGGATCTCGGGCTGGAAGAGAACGACGAGAACGACGATACCGGAGACCAGGAAGGAATTCAGCAGGTATTTTATCGTCATTAAATTGAGCACGTTGCTCAGTATGAATAGGAGTATGAGCACGCCCACACCCTTCAAGACCTGCGACGAGCGGGTATTCGAGGTGAACTGGATCAGCTTGAAGATAACGTAAGCTAAAATCAGTATCTCCAGCAGGTCCTGTATCCTGAACTGCGTAAAGCCCGTCCCTATGGCTGCGATAATATCGGCCAGCGACATCTTCGTTTCACTTCCCTTTTCTTCGGTCTCGCGGAGGAAAGCTCCCCCGCGGCTTCGATCGTCCTCTTTGCGAAAGGCCGCGCCGCGCTCCTTTTTAAGGCAAAGCGCACACACGCCCTATTATCCCCCCATAATAATACCATACAATCGGATAAATTTGTACCCCTTTTTTTCATTATATTTAATCAACGGGAGCGGGCATAACGCCCGTCGGGAATAAGCGACTAAAATTTCTCCGGGGACTTTTACTTGAAAATTTCGTCGTGACATATTGACAGGGATGTGGATCAGTAGTATAATTCATGTAGAGTTAATACTTGAAAAAGCTCACTTTTCTTTGATGTATGACGCGTAATGCGTCATGCCAGTTATGAGACCTATAGACTATTAGACAAGTAAACTTGGAGGTTAATATGAAAAGGATACTATCAATCATGTTTGTTACGATCATGGCTCTTGTCGTTATCGGCAGCGCAGGTGCACGTCCCGAGATGCACAAAAGCTATTCTGGCGATGCACTTGAAGATGCGGAGGTGCTTTTCTTCGTTCCCGCAGGAGACGGTGATGATTCGGTCGGATATATGGAGGACGAAGAGAATAATGCCGGGCCGGAATCATTTGCTGTCAGCAATGGCAATATTTATATTCTTGATTCTGTAAAGAACAGGGTCATTGCAAAAGAAGGCGATGAAACCAGATACATTCCTGTTAAAGGAGCCGAGCATCCTGTTCACTTTACCCTTCTGGACAATCGATTCTATGTAGTAGGTGCCGACAGAATTAATGCAATAGACCTCAACGGAAGTGCACTATACGATTTCCCCCTTCCTTCCGATATCACCGAGTTCAATGTATTCAGAGTCTACAACAATAGAAATGAGCTTTGTTTGCTGACTCATGACCTTGTATGTTATAAAGCTGATCTTTCTACGGGTGAATGGACGATGGCCTACGACATAGATGTCGATGGAGAGTTTGAGCAAACCGAGACCATTGTGCTTCCCGGCGCAAAAGTTGACATTGATATTGGCACTACCTGCCTTGTGCAGTATCTGCAGCATTCTGAGGATGAGGTCATCGTCGGCGTTTACGAGTTCGTTCCTTATCTCCCCGTCATCGAAACCGAGTATACTGTGCGCAAATACAATATGCAGGGTCAACTTGTTGGGGCTTCCGTAATTAACAATCTTGAGGCATATAGTCTGCCTAATACATTCGTGAATGTCGATCCCTCTACCGGTAATATTTATACAATGCTTTCCAGAGAAGATGGCATTTACATCACCAAGCCTAATTTCCGTACAGAATACGTATCTCACATGGAAGAACTCACAGAAATCGCAGAAAGAATTGTATCAGAATCGGAGAGAAATACTCCAATGAGATTTTCTACTGTAACTAACAATAAAAGATCGACGGTCAAAAACCGATCTGAACTTGCAAGAGATCATGAGTGGACTGTCATACCCCGTAACAAACAGGGCGGAACCCACATTACCGTGCCGGGTTATGTCAGTCAAGCGGAAGATAACAGTACCGTTTATGGAATTCCCTATTGTTGGGGTGG
>CAMZFO010000140.1 GCA_947306125.1 uncultured Clostridia bacterium
ACCCCGCGTTGCGCAGTTTGTGAACGCATAAGCTGCTTGCGTGAGCGCAACCCGGAGTCTCACCCCGTTTCCCGCTCCAGCAAAAAAGAGAATGGCTGATATCCTATTTTGAGTTGGCATCGACTCCGGCTCGTCCACGGGGCGGGCTGCTGTTCCTGCGGAACAGACTGCCGCCCGTTCAAATCCTTTTTGACCATCCACCGGATGGTCAAAATTGCCTTTGGCAACCGGATTTGAACCTCAAACCCGCTTTCGCTTCGCTCAAGCGGGCATGAGAGCCCCCGTTTCACGCGAATAAAAATGAGATGGCCGAAGGCCATCTCATTTTTATTGGAGCGGGAAACGGGGCTCGAACCCGCCACCTCCGCCTTGGCAAGGCGGCGCTCTACCAAATGAGCTATTCCCGCATATTCTGTTTCCCGTTTCGGGACAACTGACATTATACATATCGGGTGCGGCATTGTCAAGAGTTATTTTTTCAAAACCCGAAAATATACCGGCCTGAAAAAGAAATACGGCATTTATTTGCATCTCCCTCTTGAAATGCGGATGATTTGAGTGCATAATATAAGAGTTGAAATATACCTGTACGGAGGAAGCACAATGGAAGCGGGCAATGAAAAGGGCAGGCGGTTCAAGCTGGCGGTGCGTTTGATATGCATCGTGCTCGTTCTCGGCTTGGCGGCTTTTATCGCCACGCAGCTCTATTTCCAGCATAAGAAGCTTGCCGAGATCAGATCCGAAACGGCCAGGCTGAGGCAGCAGATAGAGGAGCTGACCCGCGAAAAGGAGAGGCTGGAGAGCAATCTCGAGTACGTCAAGAGCCCCGAGGGGCTGCTCCAATACGCGAGGGAGTATTTGGGTTACACTCTGCCGGATGACGTGAGGATAGACGTGACCGACTGATGGCTGTATTTGCGGTAATAGATATCGGAAGCAATTCAATAAGGTACGCGGAGGAGAGGGAAGGCCGCCTTCGGGGCAAGCGCGTCATAACGACCCGCCTGGGCTCCGGGCTCTCCAAAACGGGCAGGCTCGCTCCCGAGACGATGGAGCGGAGCCTTTGCGTGCTCCGCGGGCTTGCGGAGGAGGCGCGCGCCAAGGGCCTCGCCCCCCGCGCATACGCCACGAGCGCCGTGCGCGACGCCGAAAACGGGCGCGAGTTTGCCGAAAGGGTCGGGCGCGAGTGCGGCTGCCCCGTGGAGATACTCACGGGCGGCGAAGAGGCGCGGTATGCGTTCCTGGGCGCCTCAAGCGGAGGCAGGGCGTTCGACGGTATGCTCGACATAGGCGGCGCTTCGATGCAGATAGTGACCGAGGACCATGCCGTGAGCTTCCCCGCGGGCTGCGTGCGCTGCGCGGATATCGCAAGGGAGGCGGCGAACGCTCCCGACTGCGACTATGCTTGGAAGCTGCAGCGCGAGGCGGTGCGCGGCTATATCGCGCGGCTGACGGAGGGATACGACCCTCCGCGGATCCGGCGGCTCGTCGGCGTGGGCGGCACAATAACGACCCTCGCCGCGCTCGAAACGGGGCTTGAGGCGTTCGACGTGCAGGCGGTCGAAAGCCGGGTGCTCACAAGGGAGAGCGTCGAGGCGATGATAAGCCGCCTTGCGGAAATGGGCGGCGGGCGAAGGCTCCACCCGCTCCTGCGCGAGAGGCACGACGTTATACTCTACGGCGCGTACATATTGGCCTGCGCGCTTGAGCTGATCGGCGCGGAGCGCATGGGCGTAAGCTGTTCGGACGGCATGGAGGGCTATTTGAGCATTTTGAAGCAAAGGGAGGCGGAGCATGGAAACGATTGAACATGAAGTCCCGAATACCGGAAAGACCTCCCTCTGGAAGCTCTTTTCCGCCTTCATGCGCATAGGCGCTTTCACCTTCGGCGGGGGCTACGCGATGCTCCCCATGCTCGAGCGCGAATGCGTTGAAAAGTCCGGCTGGGTGACTCACGACGAGCTGCTCGATTATTTCGCCATAGGCCAGTGCACGCCGGGCGTTATCGCCGTCAATACCGCCACCTTCGTGGGCAAAAAGGAGCGCGGCTTTTTTGGCGCGCTCGCCGCGACTGTCGGAGTGGTGCTGCCCTCGTTCGTGATAATCTGCGTGCTGACGGCGCTGCTTGCGAATTTCGCGGAGCTCACGCCTGTCAAATACGCCCTGCACGGCATAAGGGTGGCAGTGGGCGTGCTGATACTCAATACGGTCATAAAGCTCGTAAAGGAAAAGATAAAGGACGCGGCGGGCTACGTGCTCTGCATAGCGGCGTTCCTGCTCGTCGCTCTGCCGCAGACGCTCGGGCTGCCCTTCCGCGTGTCGCCCGTATTCGTCGTCATCGGCGCGGCGCTCATTGGCGTCGTGCGCGGCCTGATCGCAAGGAGAGGGGGCGGGGATAAATGAACATATTCATCACGCTCATACTCGAATTCTTCAAGATAGGCCTCTTCGCCGCGGGCGGCGGGCTTGCCACTCTGCCCTTTTTGAACGCCATAGCGGATAAATACCCCTGGCTCTCGCAGGAGCTCATAGGCCAGATGGTCGCGCTTTCCGAGTCCACCCCGGGCCCCCTCGGCATAAACATGGCGACTTATGCTGGCTATATGGCGGGCTTCAATACCTACGGGCGGCCCATAATGGGAGCGGCCACGGCGCTGACCGCCACCGCCTCGCTCGTCACGCCATCGTTTATAGTGATACTCATAGTCAGCCGCGTGCTCGACAAGTATAAGTCGAGCCCCATCGTGAACGACGCCTTCTCCTCGCTCCGTCCCGCCGTCGCCGGGCTCATCGCCGCCGCCGCGTGGTCGGTGATAGGCTCTACGCTCTTCAACTTCAAGGCGGAAAGCTTCGCGGGGGCGTTCCTCCTGCCGGAGATCGCGCTGTTTGCGGTCATGCTCGTTGTCACCAATCTGAAGCCCCTGAAGAAGCTCCATCCGCTCGTGTTCATCGCTTTCGCCGCCGCGGCGGGCATAGCGATAGGCTATTGCGGAGGCTGGAAAGGGCTCTGATGAAAGAATATAACTCCCGCTGAGATTGTCAGCGGGCGGAATATGCTGTATAATTAATAAAAACCGATCAAGGAGATAGTTAATGTCCACTGTAAAGCTTTATTCCGGCGGCACTATACCCGTCGAGATGCACAGAGTCACCACGGTGCACAGCATCCGCCTCATACCCATCGAGGAGCGCCTCAGGGCTCTCGACGAGGCGGGCAACTGCTCATACAATCTTAAGGCGGACGACGTCTTTATAGATATGCTCACCGACAGCGGCTTTAACGCCATGAGCGACGCGCAGGCCGCCGCCTTCCATCTGGCCGATTACGCCTACGCGGGCGGCGCGGGCTATTACCGCATGGCCGATAAGGTGAAGGAGATACTGGGCAAGGAGTATTTCCTGCCCGTGCATCAGGGCAGGGCGTGCGAGAATATGCTCGCAAAGTCCTTCGTGAAGAAGGGCGACCTCATCCCCACCAACTTCCATTTCTGCACCTTTGCGACCCAGGTGGGCCTGCAGGGCGCGGAGGTGGTCGAGTTCCTGCAGGAAAAGGGCCTCGTCACCGGCGGCACGGACGGCTTCAAGGGCGATTACGACCTTAATAAGCTTGAGAATTTCCTTTCCGAGACCCCGAAGGAAAGAGTGCCCTTCGTCAGGATAGAGGCCGGCACCAACCTCATCGGAGGTCAGCCCATATCCCTCGATAATATCAACGCCGTCGCCTCCATCGCGCACCGCCACGGCGTGAAGACCCTGCTCGATATGAGCCTCGTGATGGATAATCTGCACTATATAAAGGTGCGCGACGCGAACCGCCGCGATATGACCGTTCGCGAGATCATCCGCGAGATGGCGGACGCCGCGGACATCATCTATTTCAGCGGACGCAAGCTGGGCTTTGCAAGGGGCGGCGGTATCTGCATGAACGATAAGGCCGATTTTTTGAAGGTGCGCGCCAACGTCTCCTGCTTCGAGGGCTTCCCCTCCTTCGGCGGCATGAGCTCCGCCGAGCTCGAGGTGATGCGCGTCGGCTTTGACGACACCATGGACGCGGACGTCATATCGCAGGGTCCCGATTTCATCGGCTACATGGTCGAAGAGTTCACAAAGCGCGGCGTGCCCGTCGTCACTCCCGCGGGCGGCCTCGGCTGCCACCTCGACGCGGAC
>CAMZFO010000141.1 GCA_947306125.1 uncultured Clostridia bacterium
GGCGCTGACACCTTCCCCGCGGAGGGGGAAGGCGGAGGCTTGAGTTCCGCCCTTGCATCAGAGCCGATTACGAGTCGGATACGGGATCGAACGGATCCCACTTATCGCCCATTCCGCGAGCGCGGATGTGACGAATGATATCGAGGCAAACGCCCTCAAAACAGGCGTCGATATCGTGATTTGAATACCTGACAACGAGATTCCCCGTTTTTTCCAGATAAGCGTCCCTGCTCGCGTCCTTTTCTGCGCCGGCGGCGGAATAGTGCTGATTTCCGTCAAGCTCGATCACGAGCTTTACCTTGGCAATATAGAAATCAACGATATGATCGTCCAGCGGCTTTTGACGGTAAACGGGGATCGGCAGCTTCTTTAGAAAATCATACCACAGACGCCGTTCCTGCCGCGTCATCCTGCCCCGCAATACCTTTGAGATCCGGGTGGTGCTCGGGTTGCTTTGCTTGCTCATATTGCCTGAAACCTCATTGAGTGCGATATTGAGCGGCGCCGCGCTGCGCGCTGCCTTCCCCTTGGCGGGGAAGGTGTCAGCGCCCCACGGGAGCGCTGACGGATGAGGGGGCGCTGGCGGCGAATGCACGGCGATTCGGGAGCCGGTATCAGGCCTTTACCTCGCGGATATGGTCTATAACGGTACCGTCGCGGTAGATGACGTCGGCAACTATGCGGTCGCCTATATTGGGCTTCATGGGCACTCCGCTGGTCTTTTCCGCCAGCTCCTTGAGCTCGCGGATGTCCATGACCTTTATGCCTGCCTCCCTGAGGCGCAGGCGGAGCTCCTCGTCCCCGGGATTGACGGCGACGCCCTTCTGGGTCACGAGCACGTCTATCGTGGAGCCGGGGGTGGAAACGCAGGTGACGCGGTCGGTCACGATGGGCAGCCTCGCACGGGAGAGCGGGGCGATTATCATGGAGAGCTTCGCGCCCGCAGCGGTGTCGGAGTGGCCGCCGGAGCCGCCCATTATGCGCCCGTCGGAATCGGTATGCACGTTAATGTTGAAATCGGTATCTATCTCGGTCGCGCCGAGTATGACCACGTCAAGGCTGTCCACCGCCGCGCTCTTGGCGCCGGGGGAGGCGTAATGAGTGGCGGAGATCTCCTGATGGCGGGGGTTGGTCCTGATGGACTCGACCGCCTTGAGATCGAAGCACTGGACGTCCATGAGCGACTCGAAGCAGCCCTCGTTGAGCATATCCACGAGATATCCCGTTATGCCGCCCAGACCGAAGCTGCCGCGGATCTTCTCCTTCAGCATGACGTCCTTCAGGAACTTCGCCGCCGCGAGCGAGGCGCCGCCCGCGCCGGTCTGGAAGCTGAAGCCCTCCTTCAAAAGCCCGGAGGCCTTGATAACGTCCACGGCGGTCTGAGCCATGGAGAGGCCCACGGGATCGCGCGTGATCTTGGTGGTGCCGGAGACTATGCCCGCGGGATCGCCGATGGAATCGACGAGAACGACCTCGTCCACGTCGGTCTCGGGTATCGACCAGTCGGTGAGGGGGTAGGGACGGAGCTCGTCGGTGATGACGACCGTGAAGCGCGCGTTCTTCGCGTCGGGCATCGCGTAGCCCAGCGAGCCGCAGGCGGACCTGCCCGTTTTGCCCGTGCAGTTGCCCATGGGATCGGAGGCGGGGGCGGCTATGAACGCGACGTCGATGGGCGTCACGCCCCTTTCGATATCATAGGGCCTGCCGCCGTGGGTGCGGAACTGAACGGGGTTCTTCATGCCGCCGGCGGATATGAACGAGCCCAGCTCGTTTGCCATGTAATCGGTGATTATGCTCGTGACGACGCCGTTTTTGATATGCTCCTTCAAGGGGCGGTGGGCGTTGAAGAGCGAGCTGGCGTTGAGCGTCAGATCCTTTATCCCCAGCTCCGCTATGGCCTCCATGACCATATTGAGCACGTAATCGCCGTTCCTCAAATGGTGGTGGAATGAGACGGTCTGCCCGTCCTTAAGGCCGGAATCTATAATGGCCTGCCTGATATTCGATACGAGCTTATTCATCTATATCACCTCCGAGTCCCAACTGCCTTGCCGCCTCGAGCGTCTGGCGCGCCCTTTCGACGATGGGCTTGTCTATCATTTTGCCGAGGAGCGAAACGGCGCCCTTGCCCTGCTCCTTGCCTATGCGGATGGCCTCGAATACCATCCTCGCGTAATCGATATCCTTCTGAGTGGGGCTGAAAACGGAATTGATGACCTTGACGTGCCTGGGCGCGATGGCGGATTTGCCCGTGAAGCCGAGGCTCTTGGCGTATTCGGCGTCGACCGCTATGCCCTCGTCGTCGTTAACGTCGGTGAAGGGCGTGTCGACCGCGTCCACTCCCGCCGCCCTCGCCGCCACAACGAGGCGCTTCCTGGCGTAGTCTATCTCGTTGCCGCCCTTCGTGCGCTTGCAGCGAAGGTCCGCGGTCAGGTCCTCGCCGCCCAAGAATATCGCGGCGACCCTGGGGCAGGCGGAGGCGATGGCGTAGGCGTTCTCAACGCCCAGCGCGGTCTCGATGAGGGGGATGAGGCGGACGCTCCCCTGCGGCATCCCGCAGCGCTCCTCGATACTGGAGATATAGGAATCGACCTTTTTTATGTCCTCGGCGCAGCTCGCCTTGGGGGGCATTATAAGGTCGGGCTTCAAGGGGACTATCGCTTCAAGATCGTCCCGCCAGTAATCGGTGTCTATCGAATTGATCCTGACGGTTATTTCCACCCCGGAAAAGCCCATCCGCTCTATCGCGCTGCGGACGAGCAGCCTCGCGGCGTCCTTCTCGTCGGGGGAGACGGCGTCCTCAAGGTCGAGTATTATCGAGTCGGCCCCGAGCGCGTCGCCGTTGATGATCATATTGGGCGTGTTGCCCGGCAAAAAAAGCATGCTTCTTCGCATTTTTACCTCCTGATACAGAATGGGTCTCCAATCTGTTTACATACATAAACATTATAACTCCGCCGGGAAAAAGATTCAATACCGGGTTTTTATACATTTGCCCATTGTGAAAACGCGGAGCTTATTATATAATTATCGTGATACCAACGAAAGGCAAAGGTGAAGCCCATGTCTTATTCCGGCAGGATGCAGCAGAATCATTATTACAGCGTGTTCTTCGCTCCGCGCGGCCGCGACCGTATGTATGAGCTGGGGATGCATATAGCGCAGATGTATCTTTCCCCCTTCGACAAGCTCATAGGCATTATAGGCGAGGCGGGCTCCGGCAAGAGCATGCTTATAAAGGGTATGTTCCCCGGCCTTGAGCTCACGAACGACGACAACGGAGTGAACGTGCGCCCCCTGCCTATACTGGATCAGGAGGAATACGGCTTCTTCACCGCGCACACCTACCATCTCGATATCCGCTTCGAGGCGGCTTTCACTCAGATGGGCGAGCTTGCAGAGGCTGTGCTCCGCGCCGTAAAGAACGGCAAGAGGGTGATAGTGGAGCATTTCGACCTCATTTACCCGTATCTCAGCATAAACGCGAATCTTTTGATAGGCGTGGGCGAGGAGGTCATAATCACCCGCCCCACTATATTCGGCCCGCTCCCCTCGGAGCTGCATGAGAGGGTGGAAAAATCGGTCATTTACCGCCGCATGACGCACACCGCGGAGGACCTTTGCGAGATATTCCTGCCCCCGGAGGAGTTCGCCCGCTGCAAGCACCGCGACATCAAGCACGGCTTCCTGCTGACGTTCGAGGACAGGCCCCCGGAGATAGACCTTATTGACCTTGAATTCAAGGTCGAGGAGTGCATCGAAAAGGACCTCGACATATCCTACGTGGACGAGGAGCACGTCAAGATAGGCGATATCATACACCCCTGCACCGGCCCCAGGACGCACGTTTCGAGCACCGGCTGCGTGGAGGGCTTCCGCCTGCTGCACCGCATAGTCTACGACCCCATAGAGCACTGCTATTATATCGCGGGCAGGGTCGGCCCCGGCGCCGGCGGCGACAGCATAGACGACGTGAACGATATCAATCAGGAGTGAAGGGAATAAAAAAGGGCGGCCTCGCAGGCATTCTGTAAAGGGGGATTTCAAAAGCACAGTCGATCGAAAACCGACT
>CAMZFO010000142.1 GCA_947306125.1 uncultured Clostridia bacterium
AGGCCGTGGATGAGCTTGGAGTAATTGGTGCCGCAGATCCTGGCGCCGGCGTTGATACGGGCGATCCAGAGACGGCGATACTCGCGCTTCTTGAGCTTCCTGCCAACGTAAGCGTAGGCGAGGGACTTCATGACCTGCTGGCTTGCCGCACGGTAGAGCTTGGACTTGGCTCCCCAATAGCCCTTGGCCAGCTTAAAAACTTTACGACGCTTCTTGGCGGCGTTGACTGCTCTCTTAATCCTTGCCATCGTTCATTTCCTCCTTACTTCTTGTACGGTATCAGAGCGCCGATCTTCTTTGCTTCTTCCTCGGCAATGAAGCCGGTCTGGCGCAGATTGCGCTTGCGCTTGGTGGATTTCTTGGTAAGGATGTGGCTCTTGTAAGCCTTGCCCCTCTTGATCTTGCCGCTCTTTGTGAAGCTGAAACGCTTTGCGGCGCCCCTGTGGGTCTTAAGTTTCGGCATGGGATTTCCTCCTCATTTAATATAATTATTTGTTGGTTTTCGGTGCCAGGAACATATACATGTTACGGCCTTCCTGCTTGGGCGGCTTTTCAACGGTCGCGTTTTCGCTCACCATCTCCAGGAAAGTATTCATAACATCGAGGCCGATCTCACCATGTGCAGCCTGCCTTCCCCTGAAGCGGATGGAAACCTTGACCTTATTGCCCGCAGTGAGGAATTTATTGCACGCCTTGGCCTTGACTTCCATGTCGTGCGTGTCGATGGTCGCTGAAAGCTGAACTTCCTTCATTTCGACGGTGGTCTGATTCTTGCGCTGTTCCTTTTCGCGCTTGCTCTGGTCGAAACGATACTTGCCGTAGTCCATGATCTTGCACACGGGCGGCTGAGCCTGCGGCGCGATCTTGACGAGGTCAAGTCCTCTTTCCTCCGCGA
This sequence comes from uncultured Clostridia bacterium, assembly GCA_947306125.1. Taxonomy (GTDB): domain Bacteria; phylum Bacillota; class Clostridia; order Christensenellales; family CAG-138; genus UBA3857. The sequence continues at coordinate 896 of CAMZFO010000142.1, forward strand.
CACGGAGCGCGACGGCTATCTGCACGACGCCCATCTGCTCGCCGTCTTCACCGATCAGGCGAACTTCTTTATCGCGGATCTGCTCATTGATCATCAAATCGTTAGCTGCTATGGTGTTTCACCTCCGGAAAAATCTGACCTGAAACAAAAACGAGCGGACGGCATGAGGCCGCCCGCTTAAAAAACACCTGTTTCAAAAGAGTTTTTGCCGATCGAACTGCGCGCGTGACGGAACACGGCGAGTGAGAAGCGGGCACGCTTCTGCTTCAAGCCTTACTATTATAGCACGAAACCCGCCGCTGTCAAGTGTTTTTTCCAAAAACCGCTTATATATTTGTGTTGAGCCAGGCCTTCACCGTGTCGAGCGCGCCGGGGATGACCGCGACGAGTATTACGCCGATGAGCAGAGCTATGAGCAGCACGAGCAGGTTGCACCAGATGCTCCTTACCCAGTTGCGGCGGTTCATATTGCTCTTGTTAAAGGTATAAACGATGAAGAATATCCAGCCGATCACGGGGATCAGGAACAGCACGCTGTAGCCGAAATACTGCCAGGGCTTGAGAAGCTTATGCTCCTTCACGGGCTCGGGCACGGGGTCAGCCGCCGGAGCCGCGGGCTTTTCGGGCTGTACGGGAGCCACGCCGATATGATCGGGGGCCTTGGGAGGCTCGGGAGCGGTATAGGTGGGGTTGGGGGCCTTGGGAGGCTCGGGAACGACCGTCTCGGGCATCAGCTTGCCGCAGTGGGGGCAGAACTTGCCGTCGGATGCAGTACCGCAGTTGGGACAAACCTTCATTTTATTGATCCTCCTTGGATTTTATGTACTCGTCGATGGACTTCGCGGCAAGCTTGCCCGCGCCCATGGCGGAGATAACCGTTGCGGCTCCCGTCACCGCGTCGCCGCCCGCCCAGACCGCTTCGCGCGAGGTGAGCCCGGTTTCGCTGACTATTATGCCGCCGTGTGAGTTGACTTCAAGGCCCTTCGTCGTGGCCTTGATGAGGGGATTGGGACTCGTGCCGATGGCCATTATGACAGTATCCACGGGCAGCTCGAATTCGCTCCCCTCTATGGGAACGGGCCGCCTCCTGCCCCTGGCGTCCGGCTCGCCGAGCTCCATCCTTATGCAACGGAGCGCCGTGACGAAGCCGTTCTTCGGGTCGCGCGGATCGCTTTCGTTTTGATATCCGAGTATTTCGACGGGGTTGTTGAGGAGCCTGAAATCAATGCCCTCCTCCATGGCGTGCTCGACCTCCTCGCGGCGCGCGGGGAGCTCCTCCATGGAGCGGCGATAGACGATATAGACGTGCTCCGCGCCGAGCCTTAACGCGGTCCTCGCGGCGTCCATGGCGACGTTCCCGCCGCCGACCACGGCGACCCTGCCGCCCTTCATGATGGGCGTGACGGGGTCGTCGAGATACGCCTTCATCAGATTCGAGCGGGTCAAAAACTCGTTTGCGGAATAGACGCCCTTCAGCGACTCGCCGGGTATGTTCATGAAATTGGGCAGGCCCGCGCCGGAGCCGATGAACACCGCCTCATAGCCCGTTTCAAAGAGCTCGTCAACGGTCAGCGTCCTGCCTATAACGACGTTCGTTTCGATACGGACGCCGAGCGCCTTCAGCGTCTCGACCTCCTTTGCGACTATCGCCTTGGGCAGACGGAACTCGGGAATGCCGTAAACGAGCACGCCGCCCGCTGTGTGCAGCGCCTCGAAAACCGTTACCTCGTAGCCCTTTTTGGCGAGGTCGCCCGCGCAGGTGAGCCCCGAGGGGCCCGAGCCGACGATCGCGACGCGGTGCCCGTTCGATTCGGGCGCCTTAGCCGCTTCCTTGGAGTTCGCGTTGTGCCAATCGGCGACGAAGCGCTCGAGGCGGCCTATGCCGACGGGCTCGAATTTAATGCCGAGCGTGCACTTGCTCTCGCACTGCGTCTCCTGCGGGCAAACGCGGCCGCAGACGGCGGGCAGGGACGAGGTCTTGCTGATGACGCCGTACGCGCCCTCGATATCCTTTTCCTTCAGTTTTGCTATAAAATCGGGTATGCTCACGTTGACGGGGCAGCCCGTGACGCAGGGACGGTTCTTGCAGTTTAAACAGCGCTGAGCCTCCTCAAAGGCGATCTCGGCTGTGTAGCCTAAAGCCACCTCGTTGAAATTATGCGCGCGGACCTCGGGAGCCTGGGTGGGCATCTCATGCTTTTTGGGATCGAAAGCCATATCTTCACCGAACCTTTCTCACGCGTTTTTGAAGAGATTGCACGCGTGCTCATGCGCGCGGCGCTCGAAATCGAAATACATCCTGCCCCGGCTCATGGCCTCGTCGAAATCTATCTCATAGCCGTTGAAATCGGGGCCGTCCACGCAGGCGAATCTGGTAACGCGCTGCCCGTCCCGGACGAGGCTTATCCTGCACCCGCCGCACATGCCCGTGCCGTCTATCATAATGGGATTCATGGAGACCGTTACCGGCACGTCGTAGGGCTTTGCGGCGAGCGTCACGAATTTCATCATTACGAGCGGGCCTATCGCGATAATCATATCGAACCTCTCCCCCGCCTCGAGCATCTCCTTGAGGGGGATGGTGACGTTGCCCTGCCTCGCGTATGAGCCGTCGTCGGTCATCACGACGAGCTTATCGGAGCACTCGCGGAATTCGTCCTCGAGTATCAGCAGATCCTTCGAGCGGAAGCCGATAATGCTCGTGACCGAAGCCCCGAGCCTGTGGAATTCCTGCGCGACGGGCATCGCGATGGCGCAGCCGACGCCTCCGCCGACTATGCAGACCTTTTTTATGCCCTCCGTATGGGTGGGAACGCCGAGCGGGCCTACGAAATCCTGCAGGCATTCGCCCTCGCTCTTATGATTCAGGAGCTCCGTGGTGGCTCCGACGACCTGGAAAATGATCTTTACCGTGCCCTCGTCCGCGTTGACTCCCGCGACTGTCAGGGGTATGCGCTCCCCCTCCTCGTCCACTCGCAGTATTATGAACTGGCCGGGCTTCGCCTTCCTCGCAACGAGGGGCGCCTCTATTTCCATCTGGGTCACGGTGGGGTTCAAAACCTTTTTTCTGACGATCCTGTACATATTTCACCTGTTATCTTTCATGTGGAATTCCCATCGGGAATTCCATCCTTATAGGCCTTCCCCCGGGCGGGGAAGGTGTCAGCGCAAAG
>CAMZFO010000143.1 GCA_947306125.1 uncultured Clostridia bacterium
CGATCGCCTCGGAGGGATTGAAGGTCTCCTTCACGCAGTGCGGGCTCATCCAGCGTATCATGTTGAGCGCGGTGCCGGCCTTGTCGTTGGTGCCGGAAGCTCTGGCGCCGCCGAAGGGCTGCTGACCGACGACTGCGCCGGTGCACTTGTCGTTTATATAGAAGTTGCCCGCCGAATGCAGGAGCGCCCTCTCCATCATGACTATCGCCTCGCGGTCCTGAGCGAATATGGCGCCGGTCAGGGCGTAGGGGGAGGCCTCGTCGCAGATCCTGAGAGTCTCTTCAAGCTTGTCGTCGGGATAGACGTAAACGGATACGATCGGCCCGAATATCTCGTTCACCATGGATTCGTAATCGGGCTTTTTGCAGACTATGACGGTGGGCTCGATGAACCAGCCCTTCGAATCGTCGCAGCCGCCGCCGATAACGATGTCGCAGTCGGGGCTCTGCTTGGCGCGGTCGATATAGCCCTTGCAGCGGTCGAAGGAGTCCTTGTCGATGACGGCGGCGAGGAAGGTGTCGAAATCCTGCACGTCGCCCATAGTGGCTTCCTTCATCATTTCCTTCATAGCGGAAAGCACGTCCGGCCAAATGCTCTCGGGAATGAAAGCGCGGGAGCAGGCGGAGCACTTCTGACCCTGGAACTCGAACGAGCCGCGGATAAGAGCGGCCGCGAGCGGGCGGACCTTCGCGGTCTTATGAGCGAATATGAAGTCCTTGCCGCCGGTCTCGCCGACGATGCGGGGATAATTGCGGTAGGAGGCGATGTTCTCGCCGATCTGCTTCCAGACGCTCTGGAACACCTCGGTGGAGCCGGTGAAATGGAAGCCGGCAAGCTCCGGGCGGGAGATGACGTATTTTGCCATGTCGCTGCCGTTGCAGGGAACGAAATTGATGACTCCGGCGGGGAGGCCGCAGTCCATGAGCAGCTTCATGTAATAATAATTCGAAAGCACGGCGGTGCGGGAGGGCTTCCAGACCGCCACGTTGCCGACTATCGCGGGCGCGGTGGGCAGATTCCCGCCGATGGAGGTGAAGTTGAAGGGCGTGATGGCGCAGATGAAGCCGTCAAGCGCGCGGTAATCCTGGCGATCCCAGATGCCGGGAATGGAGCCGGGCTGATCCTTGAATATCTCCTGAGCGGACCATACGCCGAACCGCAGGAAGTCCGCAAGCTCCGCAATGTCTATCTCGGCCTGGAACACGGTCTTGGACTGGCCGAGCATGGTGGAGGCGTTCAGCACCTTGCGGTAAGGGCCGGTGATCATATCGGCGGCCTTCAGGAATACTGCGGAACGGTGCTCCCAGGGCATATCCTCCCAGGCTCTCTTGGCGGCCAAAGCCGCGTCGACGGCCATTTTGAGCTCCTTTTCGCCAGCCATTGAGCACTCGGCGATCACGTGGCCGTGATCGTGGGGCATTGTGACCTTGAACGTTTTCTCGGTGAAGATCTCCTTGCCGCCGATTATGAGCGGGATCTTAACGACCTCGGCGGACTGGCGGGCGAGCTCCTCCTTCAATTCGGCGCGTTCTTTCGATCCGGGCAGATAGCCGCGGAATGCGTCGTTGTCGGGTCTTGCGATGGTGAAATAAGCGTTTGACATAATTCCTCCCCTTTTTCGGCCCCCGCGTGAAACTTGATTCCGCGCTTGAGCCAAGTTGTTTTTGAATGCCTGCGGAAAAGCTTACGCGAACTTTTCCATTAATAGATAATATAACATATCGGGAAGTGAATGTCAACGGAAAAAATGTGTCAAAGGGCGCACTCGCTTGATAGAATACAGGCTTTCGGCCGATAAAACACAATTAAAAAAACAGATCCGGGGACGTAACGATCCTCGGATCCGTGTTTTTGTTTACAAAGCAAAAACCATGTATCTGACCTTGATCGAAAAAGCTTATTTCATACCGAAAAACGCGGCGAAGCGCTTCATAACGTGATCCATCCTGATCGGGTCGGTGAACTTGTGATCCGCTCCCTCGACGGCGTCGAGCTCGATGATATTGTTATCCGCAAAATCGCGGACGCTCCCGAAGGGCACGACCTCGTCCTTCGTGCCGTGTATTATGAGTATATCCTCCGCGTAGTCGAGGAAATCCCTCTGCATGAGGTCGGCCTCCTTAAGGCCGTCCGTAAAGCCCTTGTCTATCTTTATCTTGCCGTCGAATCCGACGAGCACGGGCTTGCCCTTTTCAAGCTTCCTCATATCCTCGTCGGTCATGATGGTCCCCGTGATCACGCCGTACATATCCACCGCCGGGCAGCGCAGGGCGATCTTCCGGAAGGGGTTGCCGTTCTCCGAAATGTATTTGAGGAACATATACCCGCCGAAGCTCGTCGCGCAGCCGTAAAGCTCCGCCGCGGGGTAGGTCTTTTTTACGTAGGCGGTCATCTCGTCAAGATACGCGCTGCAGTCTTCAAGGCGCAGAGTCTTTCTCACGTCGTCGCCGTGGCATGGCCAGTTGAATATTATGAGCGCGGCGCCCTTGTTCTTCGAGAGCAGGCGCTTTGCGAGCTTCTCCGCCGCCTTGTTGTCCCTGTTGCCGCCGAAGCCGTGCCCGAAGAGTATGACGCTCTTCACGCTTGAGAGGTCGTCGGAGTATATCTTGCAGCTTATGCTGCAGCCGTTCGAATTGACGTTGAAGTATTTTTCCATGCTTGTATCCTCAATCTCCGTAGAATTCCTCGAGGTCGTCGAGCCTCAGCAGCGCGGGAGGCAGCCCGTCCGCGGCGCCCGTGTCCACGTTGATCCACGTGCGCGTCCTGATTATCCTCCCGCGGTATTCTTCGCCGTAACAGAGCGTGGGCGTGTGCCCGAACACGGTTATCACGTCGCCGAAATACTCGTCCGTCAGCTTCGGCCTCTCCCATAAAAGATCGTGCAGGAGATAATCCTTGAGCTTCTTTTCCGGTGAAAAATCCTTAAGCCCGCCGTGCACGAAAAGGAAGTCCCTGCCTTTTACTGTGTCCGCCGCGTAAGCTCTCGATCCGCGCAGGAACTGCATCAGGTCGAAAAAGGCGGGGGGATCCTCTTTGAGGAGCTTTCTCAGGTTCGCGGCGGTCACTCCGCCCCCGTTGCGCATCCAGCGGTCGTAATGCCTTATATCCTCCGCGGAAAGCTCCGAGATGCTCTCGTCCGTGACCTCGCCGAAAAGGAACGAGCAGTTCAAAAGCATATCCTCGTGATTCCCGAGAACGAACTCAAAATTGGGCTGCGCCATTATATAGCGCAGCATCGAAACGCCGCCGTCGCCGTTGCGGTCGATGACGTCGCCCAGTATGTAAAGCATATCCGCCTCGCCAAAGCCCGCCTTGGAAAGCAGGCCGAGGAACTTGTCGAGCGGATATCCGTGAAGGTCGGAGGTGACGTAAGTGCTCATTTTCGCCCGATCATTCGTCCTTGAGCGATTCGCTGATAAAGTAGGCGCGGACGAGATCCTGTGTTATCATGACGGACTCCTGATGGAAGAATACGCAGAGATCCTTCGCGATCTCGTCTATGATGCGCTTGTCAGCGTCGATCAGAGAGAGCACGAGCGTGTTCTCCTGCGTGTAAGCCCCGTCCTCGTGCATATATCCGCCCTGCTCAAGCACGAACGAGAAAGCCGCCCCGTAGCTGCGGCATACGTTTTTCAGCACAGATACGTACTTTTGCGTATCGAGCTTTTGTTCCTTGGTTTCGGAATCGTTCAATCCGACGTATATTTTTGTTTCTATCATTTTCTGCCTCCGGTGCTGCTGCAGCGTCAAGCGTCCCCGCTCTTGAGAAAACGGATCGAATTCATCCGCCGGACTATGTTCAATACCTTATGGAATCGAGAGTGAAGGCGACGCCGGTAAGGCGTATGCGAGCGCAGTACGGTTATGACTTAAGGCGTTTGCGCAGTGCGCCTTCGTTCGCGGAAGGATGTTGTTTTTATCGTCAAGCTCAAAGGACTGCCCTTTGGGCGCATTCACTTAAAGATACACAGCCTCAAAAGGTATCTTTTTGCG
>CAMZFO010000144.1 GCA_947306125.1 uncultured Clostridia bacterium
CTATGTGCGCGTCGATGAGCGCAACGCCGGCGCGGGGCTGGATGAGGGTTATGCCCTTGTTCTTCGCGTCGATGAGCTTCTTTGAAAAGACCTTGTGCTCGGGAAGCGCCTTGTGGAACTCGATGGCCTCCTTGAGATCGACCTCGGCGCCCGTGGGCCACTGCTTGAGCACCTCTTCGCGGATCGAGTTGAACTCGTCGTCGGGGATGCGCTTGTTCTGAATACTCATTTCAAACTCCTTTGGGGATAGCTTAGCTTTTTTATTCAAAAGACCGTTTATCGGGTCTCGGTCTTCAGTTCTTCCTTCAGTATGGTGAGGGCCGCATCGGGATAGTTCTTCGAAAGCAGGCCCATTGCGGCGATTATGTAGCTCCTGTCAACGAGCACGTCGCACTGTTTGGGTTTTAAGGATTCGGGCTCCTCCTCGTCATAGAAGCCGTAGGAGGCTATATCGCGGGTATGCTCGGTGTGTATGAGCGAGCCGCCCGTCACTATGAATTTATCGACGTTTACAAGGTTTTTGCCCGTCTGCACGAGCTTTAAGCCTCCGAGCCCGAATATCTCCTCGAGCCTGCCCGCGTGCCTCGTCACGGCCACGCGCACGGCCCAGGAGGCGAGCGCCTCGTCCGCGCGCTGCGTTTCGTCGTCACAAGGAAGCATATCGGTATTCTCGGCAAACGTATCGACTATCCGGGAGAGCCTTTCGGGAGCGAGCCCGGCGGTCTCGGCGACCCTTTCGAGCCCCGCCGCCTCGATTATGCCGCGGATGCTGTAGCGCATTCCGATATCGCCCTCGACGGTGCGCTTTATGTAGGGCTCGGGCAGCCCGCGGAGCGCCGTCCTCGGGTCGTCGGGCAGGCCCTCCGCAACGGAATAAACGTCCGTCGTGGCGCCGCCGACGTCCACGGCAATGAGATCGCCCATGCCCTTCTGCGCCTTGGTGCCCTCCGCCAAAAGCTTCATGGCGGCCATGACCGCGCTGGGGGTGGGCATCATAATGCCGGATATGAGCTCCGAGGCCTTCGTGAGGCCCTTCGCCTTGACGATGTTGTTAAGGAACACCTCGCGGATCTCGCGCTGGGTGGGCTCTATGTTGAGCGTGCCGAATTTGGGCATCACGTTCTCGCAGATATGCACCTCGCGCCCCTCGAGTATTCGCTCGCACTCGCGCGCGGCGTTGCGGTTGCCGGCAAGTATTATGGGCCAGGAGCCGCCTATCTCCTTCAGCACGCGCGCGTTATGGGTGATGCAGTCGGAATTGCCGCCGTCGGTGCCGCCCACGAGCAGGAAAATATCGGGCGAAAGCGCCTTTATCTCCTCGGCGTCGTCCTCGGTGAGCTTGAAGGCGTAGGTCTTCAATACCTTTGCGCCCGCGCCCAAAGACGCGGTCTTTGCCGCCTCTGCGGTGAGCTCCGGAACGAGGCCGCTCGCGAGCATCCTCAAGCCTCCCGCCGCGGAGGAGCAGGCGTAGCGCTCAGAATAATCAAGCTTGCCCGTGCGCGCTTCAAGCCTTGAGAGCGCGTCGGCAAGCCCGTTATTGATATCGGTCTGCACGGTGGTATAGGAATTGGCTGTCCCCAAAAGCCGGGGGGCGTCAACGTCCACCGCAGTGACCTTGGTGTATGTACTTCCGAAATCGATTAAAAGTACGGGTTTCATCGCATTCGATACCTTTTAAGGCGGGCCCGCAGCAGAGCCGCCGTCAGTCCTCGATGTGCAGATCCTTCTTAAGGTCGGCGATATCCACCTCGGGCGGAGTTCCGGGAGGATAGGAGCGGTCGAAGCCCATCGCCCTGAAGCGCTGCTCGACCTCCTCGAAGGGCTGCTTGCCGATGACGATATTGCCGCCGACGTAGAGCAGTATGTGATCGAGGCCGGCCTCGTCGCACTTTTCACGAAGACCGCGGCAGTCGAGCTCGCCCTGCCCGTAAAGGGAGGAGACGAGTATCGCGTCGGCATTGGTCTCGATGGCGGCGTTGATGAACTCCTCCTGAGAGACCATGACGCCGAGGTTAACGACGTTGAAGCCCGCGTCCGAGAAGGCGTGATAGAGTATCTGGTTGCCGACGGCGTGAACGTCCGCGCCGATAACGCCGATGACTATAGTTTTCTTTTCCATTTCAAACCTCGCTGAATATGGCTTGTGAGTGTTTTTGGACCCGTGGAAGGGGAGCGGGCAGGGCTTAAAAACCCTATATAACTCCATATTATCCACTATGTCGAATAATAAGCCCGCCCGCCCGAAAAGTCAAGAGAAAAGCCCCGAAAAAAAACATATATTTAGTTTCCGCTCAAAATGAACGGTCCCCGGTATCTGCCGGGGACCGCCTGCGATTTTATCCGCGCTTTTTCATTGCGCCTGCGACTCGAGATATTCCTTCCTGCCCTGCTTGTAAAGGTCGTTCCCATCGCTGTCTATGACGCAGACGACGGGCAGATCCTCGACCTCGAGGCGCCTTACGGCCTCGGCCCCGAGATCCTCATAGCAGACTATCTCCGCCTTCCGGATGCAGCTCGAGAGCAGCGCGCCCGCTCCGCCTATCGCGGCGAAATAGACCGCGCCGTGCTCCTTCATGGCCTCCACGACCTCGGGCCCGCGCTTGCCCTTGCCTATCATGCCCGTTTCGCCCAGAGCGATGAGCGTCGGGGAATAGGCGTCCATGCGGTAGCTGGTGGTGGGCCCGGCGGAGCCGATGACGGCGCCCGGCTTTGCGGGGGTGGGACCGACGTAATAGATGGTCGCGTCCTTAATCTCAAAGGGCAGGGGCTCGCCCTTTTCGGCAAGCTCCACGAGGCGCTTGTGCGCGGCGTCCCTCGCGGTGTATATGACGCCCGAAAGCAGGCAGGCCTCGCCGGACTTTATGGTGCGCGCCGCCTCGCGGGTGATGGGTAGAGTGATGCGTCTTTCCATAGCTTACCTCCGTTTACAGTACGACCGTCTTATGCCTTGTGACGTGGCAGTTGATGTTTACGGCGACGGGCAGCCCGGCGATATGGGTGGGGTACTGCTCGATATTCACGGCGAGCGCCGTCGTTTTCCCGCCGAAGCCCTGGGGGCCGACGCCGAGCGCGTTGATCTTATCCAGCAGCTCGTTTTCCAGAGCGGCGTAGAATTCGTCGGGATTGCGCTCGTCAACGGGGCGCATCAGCGCCTTTTTCGCAAGGTACGCGGCCTTGTCGAAGGTGCCGCCTATGCCCACGCCTACGACTATGGGCGGGCAGGGATTGGGCCCCGCCTCCTCCACGGTCTTCAATATGAACGCCTTGACTCCCTCGACGCCGTCGGAGGGCTTGAGCATCGCAAGGCGGCTCATGTTCTCGCTGCCGAAGCCCTTGGGGGCGACAGTGAGCTCGAGCTTGTCGCCCGGAACTATCTCCGTGTAGAGCATTGCGGGGGTGTTGTCGCCCGTGTTCACGCGGCGGAGCGGATCGGCGACGACCGATTTCCTGAGATACCCCTGCGTATAGCCGCGGCGCACGCCCTCGTCCACGGCCTCGCGAAGGTCGCCCGTGATATGCACGTCCTGACCTATCTTTAAGAACACGCAGCAGACGCCGGTGTCCTGGCAGATGGGCACGAGCTCGCGGCCCGCAATGCCGTAGTTTTCGATTATCTTGTCGAGTATTCCGCAGGCGGTGGGCCAGGGCTCGTTCGCCCTCGCTTCCTCTATGCGGCGCTTGACGTCGCCGGGAAGCAGACAGTTGGCCTCGACCGCCAGCTCGGCGATCCTGTCGCGGATGACCTCTGCGCTTATTTCTCTCATAGCATCCTCTTTCTGTTTTTGTGTATTTGGAAGGCCCCTCATCCGTCAGCGCTCCCCGCGGGGGCGCTGACACCTTCCCCGCGGAGGGGGAAGGCGGAGGCTTGAGTTCCGCCCTTG
>CAMZFO010000145.1 GCA_947306125.1 uncultured Clostridia bacterium
TCGCGCGCGAAGATCAAAATAATCATTCCCCGGCTGATACGCGCCTGCCCGCGGCGGTTTTCTTTTGCCGAGATTGAAATAGCGGCGCGGGTGTGGTATACTTGCCCGGATAAATCGTCGTTTAAGGAGAAAAACAAAGGAGGATCGAAGCTTATGTTTTGGACGCCGCTGCACGCGTATACGCTGATACCGCAGTTCATCGTTTATGCCGCGGCCGCTTTTATACTGAGCCGCGCTTTAAGGAACAGGGATCTTGAAACAAGGCTTTTGCCGCTCAAGATCTGCACTGCATTACTGCTTTTACTGGAGGCCGCAAAGCAGATAATGGGTATCGTCACCGGTTACAGCACTTACTGGATACCCCTGCATTTCTGCAGCCTGTTCCTGTTTATTCACCCTCTGGCGTGCTTTTACAAGGGAAAACACAGGGATAAGTTCATACTGCTCGCGGGAGTAGTATCGACTTGTCTTTTCCTGTTCATGGCCGTCTATCCCAACATAATCTATTCGGACGACGCGATAAGGAGCATGTGGAATTATCTCACGGGGCGCGGAGGGAGCTTCTTCGAGCTGCACACCGTGCTGTTCCACGGGATAGGCACTTTTACTTTCTTCCTGTTCATATTCCAGGGGTTGGCTAAGTTCAATACGAAGAAGGACGTTCCGCTGGTCATACTGACTTATGGCTTATACTGCCTTATCGTGGGTCCGCTCGCGCAGATCATCGACACCAACTTCAACAATTTCGTTCACAGCAACGCTCCGTTTTTGGAGAACATAAGGCTTAACATCATAAACAGCGCAGGCGCGGTATTGGGGCAGACCGTTTACGTGCTCATCATTTCCGCGGGCACCATACTCGTTCCGCTGCTCGCTTACTTCGTCCTGCGTGCGCTGACCGCGTTATTCGATCAAAGCAGGGAAAAACGCGGGGAGCAGGTCTGAAAAGAGGGAAACGATGAAGCTGAAAAACGTGCTGATAGTCGTTAAGGATATCGAGAGATCCAGGCGGTTCTATCACGAGCTGTTCGGGCTTGAGACGGTACTCGATAACGACGGAAATATGATACTGACGGAAGGCTTAGTACTGCAGGAGGAGAAATACTGGAAACAGTTCCTCGGCAGGGAGATCGTTCCGGAAAGCAATTCCTGCGAGCTCTATTTTGAGGAAGCCGACGTCGAAGGATTCATTGAGAAGCTTGAAAGGTATTATCCGGAAGTGAAATACGTCAACAGGCTCATGACGCACAGCTGGGGGCAGAAGGTGATACGCTTCTACGATCCGGACGGAAATCTGATCGAAGTGGGGACGCCGATGTAAAATGGCAAATATCATAACCGGGATGAGAATGGTTTTAAGCTTCGCTCTGCTGTTCTGCCCGGCATTTTCCCCGACGTTTTTCGCGCTCTACATAGCCGCAGGGATCACCGATGTTTTGGACGGCGCTGCGGCAAGGAAAACGGGCACGGTCAGCGAATTCGGCTCAAGGCTGGATACTATTGCGGATATCGTGTTCACAGCGGTATGCCTGATAAAGCTGCTTCCGGTATTGGACGTTCCGGTGTGGCTCCGTATATGGATCGCCGTGATCGCCTTTATAAAGGCGGCGAATATCGCGGCGGGGTTTATTCGGCAGAAAGGATTTGTCTCCGTGCACTCCGTGATGAACAAGGTGACGGGAGCGCTGCTGTTTTTATTCCCGCTGACGCTCTCATTCACAGATCTGAGGTGCAGCGCCGCTGTCGTCTGCGCAGCCGCGACAGCAGCGGCCGTTCATGAAGGGTATCTGATCCGAGCAAAAACAACGGCTTGACGGCAGCTCCCCCTGCCGCTCTCACGCGAGGGCGGCGGTTCTGCCTTGATTTGATTGAAAACCGCCGTGGGATATGATATAATTGTTAGGATAAGGCTTTTGTTTTCGGGGGCGGCAACAGAATGAGATTTGTTCCGAGCAAAGAGATGAAGATCGAGCTCCTTCCCGGGCAGGATGAAGAGCTCTGCTCCAAGGAGACCATCAAAAAGATATTCGAGAAGGACGAAAAGGGCGAATGCACGGCGTTCGACGTCTACGACGGGGACGATCTCGTGGGCTTCGCCATGTTCTGCGAGTTCCCCGAAGGGATCTGGTTCCTTTGGAATTACGCCATTGACGCAAGGTTCCAGAACAGGGGGCTCGGCACGCGGGCGCTCCGCGAAGTGCTCGATCACGTGAAGGCGCTCTATCCCGTTAAGGAATTCACCACCACCTACTGCTGGGGGAACGATCACGCGAAGCACGTCTATGAAAAGGTCGGCTTTGTCGAGACGGACGTAGTCGAAGAGGAGGACTATAAGGAAGTCAATATGGTTCTGAAGGCCGGCGGGGAACAAGCCCCCGGCAAGGCATAAAACATCAATCAAATAAAGGAGAAAACAAAATGAAACAAACCGTTCTGCGCAAGTATGCCCGCCTCATCGCCAGAGTCGGCGTCAACATCCAGAAGGGGCAGGAGGTCATAATCACCTGCGATCTCGATCAGCCCAAATTCGTCGAGCTGCTCGTGGACGAGTGCTATAAAGCCGGCGCGAAAAAGGTCACCGTCAAATTCGACTATCAGCCCCTTGAAAAGCTGCACGTCCGCCATCAGAGCGTTACCACGCTGGCAAAGATCGAGGAGTGGGAGAAGGCGCGTCTTCAGTTTTACGTCGACACCCTCCCCTGCCGCATCTATTTGGCTTCCGAGGATCCCGACGGCCTGAAGGGCATCAACCAGGGTAAGATCGCAAAGGCCCGCCAGAAGAGCTGGCCCATAATCAAGCCCTATTCCGATGCCATGGAGAACAAATACCAGTGGTGCATCGCGGCCGTTCCCGGCGCGAAATGGGCGAAGAAGCTCTTCCCCGATCTGCCCAAGGGCCGCGCCATCGAAAAGCTCTGGGAGGCGATACTTGCGACCTCCCGCGTGACGGAAGACCCCGTCGCCGCATGGGAAGCGCACAACAAGGATCTGCACGACCGCTGCGCGTATCTCAACAGCCTGCACATTGCAGAGCTTCGCTACAAGGGCGATAACGGCACGGATCTCACCGTGGGCATGATCCCCGAGGGCGTGTTCAAGGGCGGCGGGGATACTACCCTCGGCGGCGTGTTCTTCAACCCCAACATACCCACGGAGGAGTGCTTCACCTCCCCCATGCGCGGCAAGGCGGAGGGCATAGTTTACGCGACCAAGCCCCTCTCCTATCAGGGGCAGCTCATTGAGAATTTCTCCGTGCGCTTTGAAAACGGCAGGGCCGTCGAGGTGCATGCCGAAAAGAACGAAGCGCTTCTGAAGCAGATGATAGAGATGGACGAAGGCGCGGCCTGCCTCGGCGAGTGCGCGCTCGTGCCCGTAAACTCTCCCATTTCCGAATCCGGCCTGCTGTTCTACGAAACGCTGTTCGATGAGAACGCGGCCTGCCATCTGGCGCTCGGAATGGGCTTTGCGGACTGCATCGACGGCTTTGAGGACAAGAGCCTTGACGAGTGCCGCGCGCTTGGCATAAACGATTCCATGATCCACGAGGACTTCATGATCGGCTACGAGGGGCTGGATATCGACGCCGTCACCCGCGAAGGAAAGGTCGTTCCCGTATTCCGCCGCGGCAAGTGGGCGTTCTGATAAACGACATGCCGCTGATTTGAATATGCAAAACTTTTGCCGCTCTCACGCGAGGGCGGCGTTTTTCTATTGCATGGATTGAAAACGCGGCGCGGGTGTGGTAAACTTGTTCCGAAAAACCGCAGTACGCGGAAAGACGGAACAAAAAGGAGATATGGATATGAAACAAACCGCGCTTCGCAACTACGCGAAACTCATCGCCCGAATGGGCGTCAACATCCGCAAGGGGCAGG
>CAMZFO010000146.1 GCA_947306125.1 uncultured Clostridia bacterium
GCGGACGCGCTGACCCGCGCGGCTCCCGTTGGTCGCACCGAGTTTGCTTCATTAATTGTTTTATTTCCCTGCAGTAACTTTGTCAGCAGTCTGCGGGACGGGATCTCCCGTCCCTGCGCCCGGGCCCGGCCGATCGGCCTCATCTGCCGCGGTCCAGTATCCTGCGCTGCTCCTTAAAGGCGGCGAGCCTTGCGGCGCCCTGCGCGGGAGCGTTATAGAGGCAGGCGATGAGATACGCGCGGGCGTTGATGAGCTCGCCGCAGTTGCCGAGCTCATACAGGGCGTCCTCCGCGCAGTCGTGATCCAAAAGCCGCACCCGCTCGCGCACCTGCGCCCTCGGCACGCGCTCGCCCTTCACGCTGATCCCATCCGCGCGCCACATATCGCGTATCGCCAGCTCCACCGCTCTCGCCGCGCTCCCGTCCCCGAGGCACTCAAGCTCCAGCCGGTCGATTATGCCGCCGAGCTCCTCCTCCGCGGGGTCGGGCGTCCGCTTCGGCGCCGGCCGGGGCCGAGGCGCAGGCGTCTGCTCCGGCTGAAAACCCGCCTTGGGCGCGGCCTCCGGCTTTGAAAACCGCTTCGCTCCAATCAGACGGTATAGATTCGAGGTCTGCCTCTCGCTCCCTTCCGAGCCGGAAAAGCGCGGCTCGATCTCTATCATGCCCGCGCTTTCAAGGCGGCGGAGCGCTCTCCTCGCGCTGCTGACCGAAAACCCGCATTCCCTCGCTATCCTCGTTATCGACGGAAAACAGCAGCCCCGCTTATCCGCACAGCTGCTCAAATAGACGAACACGAGCTTGTCCTTTCCCGTAAGTCCTCTATTCCAAACGTCGTCCATGACGTAAAAGCTCTTTTTCTTCACTCTCGCTTTCCTGCCTTTCTTCCTTCCATTCGCGCGTGAGAGATGAGCGAACGAAGTGAGTTCATCTCTTATACTTAAATCTTTTATACTTATATGGTCTGTCACAGTGACAGCCCCCCCTGTCACCATGACGCCCCTCTATTTATATTATAGCACATTTGTTCCGTTTATGCAATACGCAGCTTTTTCTGCTCTCTGCATCGTTGTTGTGCTGATCTTCAAAAGTATTCCGGGAGCTGAGCTGCGGCAGATAAACGATCATAGCGCCCATGAGCTTTGCGGAAACAAGGCGCATGGGCGTGTTTTTGTTAAAATATATTATCTTTGTATGTTGACTTATTCATATGTTCGGCGTATCATATGAACAGAGATTCATATGAACGGAGGCGCATCCATATGCCCCACAAGCACGATCATTCCGAAGCGATAAGGACCGTCGTCTCGCAGCTCCCCTCCGACGAGCTTTTATGCGACCTCGGCGACCTTTTCAAGCTCTTCGGAGACACGACCCGCATCAAGATACTCTACTCCCTCTTCGAGTCGGAGCTCTGCGTCTGCGCGATAGCGGAGCTTTTGAAGATGGAGCAGAGCGCTATCTCCCACCAGCTCAAGATACTGAAGGACGCCAAGCTCGTCGGCTGCCGCCGCAGCGGGAGGATGAACGTATACTTCCTCGCGGACGACCACGTGCGCAGCATAATCTATCAGGGCTTCGAGCATCTGACCGAGAATGAATAAGGAGCAGAACATGAAAAAGAATTATAAGCTCATTGACCTTGACTGCGCGAACTGCGCCGCCAAGATGGAAAACGGGATCAAAAAGCTGGACGGCGTGAAGGACGCCTCCGTCAGCTTCATGGCCCAGCGCATGACGATAGAGTCCGAGGACGGAGTCGATATGGACGAGCTGATGCAGCGCGTCAAGAAGCTCTGCCGCAGGATCGAGCCCGACTGCGAGATAGTTATGTAAGGGGCCGCCGCCCCGCGGAAAGGAAGCTCCGATGACCCGCAAGCAGAAAAAAAGCCTTATACGCATTATAATTTCGGCGGTGCTGTTCGCCGCCGCGCTCATACTGACGCACGTTCTGAAGCTCCCCTCGTGGGCCGGGCTCCTGCTCTTTCTGCCCTCCTATCTCATAGCGGGATACGACGTGCTGATAGGCGCCGTGCGCGGGATATTCCACGGGGAGCCCTTTGACGAGAGCTTCCTGATGAGCCTTGCCACAATAGGCGCCTTCGCGATCGGCGAGCACCCCGAAGGAGCGGCCGTAATGCTCCTTTACCAGATAGGCGAGCTTTTCCAGAGCGTGGCCGTGGGCCGCAGCCGCAGATCGATAGCCGCGCTGATGGATATACGCCCCGAAAGGGCGAACGTGCTGCGCGGCGGAGAGGAGCTCGAGGTCTCCCCCGAGGAGGTCGCGGCAGGCGAGGAGATAATAGTGCGCGTAGGCGAGCGCATACCCCTGGACGGCGTCATCACCGAGGGCTCCACCTCATTGGACACCGCCGCGCTTACCGGCGAATCCATCCCGCGCGACGCGGGCGTGGGCGAAAACGTCGTTTCGGGCTCAATGAATATCGGCGGAGTCATCCGCGTGAGGACTGCGGGCGTATATGAAAACAGCACCGTCGCAAGGATACTCGAGCTCGTTGAAAGCGCCTCCTCGCGCAAGGCGAAGGCGGAGAATTTCATCACCAAATTCGCCCGTTACTACACCCCCGCGGTGGTCGTTTCCGCCCTGCTCCTGGCCTTCGTGCCGCCCCTTTTCTTCCACGGAGAGCTTTCCGAATGGGTGCGCCGCGCGCTCATATTCCTCGTCGTCTCCTGCCCCTGCGCGCTGGTCATCTCCGTGCCGCTCTCGTTCTTCTGCGGCATGGGAGCCGCCTCCAAAAAGGGCGTGCTCATAAAGGGCTCGAATTACGTTGAGACCCTTTCGCGCACGGGCACGGTCGTTTTCGACAAGACGGGCACTCTGACCTCCGGCAGCTTCACGGTATCGGACGTCCACGCCTCCAATATGACCGCGGGCGAGCTTCTCGATATCGCCGCTCTCGCCGAAAGCTTCTCCGACCACCCCATCGCCCATTCCATCGTGCGCGCTCACGGCGGGCATATCGAGCCCGGGCGCGTGAGCGAGGTGAAGGAGCTTGCGGGGCTCGGGATATCCGCCCTCATCGACGGCAGGCCCGTGCTCGCGGGCAGCGCCAAGCTGATGGAGAGCCGCGGCATTACCCCGGTCTGCACTCAGGGTTGCGAGAGCCACTCCCCCACCTGCGTGCATATCGCCCGCGACGGCGTCTACTGCGGGCATATCATAATCGGCGACGAGGTGAAGCCGACCTCCGAAAAAGCCATACGGGAGCTTAAAAAAGCAGGCGTCCGCACCGTCATGCTGACGGGCGACGCCGAAAGGGCCGCCGAGGCCGTCGGCTCGAAGCTCGGGCTCGACGAGGTGCACGCGGAGCTTCTGCCGCAGGACAAGGTGAAGCTCGTCGAGGATATGCTCGCCTCCCGTGAAGGCAGATCGACCCTCGCATTCGCGGGCGACGGCATCAACGACGCACCCGTGCTCTCCCGCGCGGACGTCGGTATCGCCATGGGCGCTCTGGGCTCCGACGCGGCTATCGAGGCCGCCGACGTAGTGCTGACCGACGACGACCCCTATAAGGTCGCCTCCGCCATCGGTATCTCCCGCCGCACTATGCGCATAGTGCGCCAGAACATCGTTTTCGCC
Organism: uncultured Clostridia bacterium; assembly: GCA_947306125.1. GTDB lineage: Bacteria > Bacillota > Clostridia > Christensenellales > CAG-138 > UBA3857. Next base: position 3,598 of record CAMZFO010000146.1, read on the forward strand.
CTTGCCGTCAAGCTCGTCGTGCTCATACTCGGCGCCCTCGGCCTCACGAATATGTGGATCGCCGTGTTCGCCGACGTCGGCGTCTCCGTGCTCGCGATACTCAACGCCGTGCGCGCCATGCGGGCGGGCCGGGAGTGAGCCGGGATAGACCGTCACACGGGTTTACGTATACGCAAAAAAACAGGCTGAGGGTGCATTCACTTAAGGAGATGCAGGTTTTCGGCCGATAAGACCAACAGAAAA
>CAMZFO010000147.1 GCA_947306125.1 uncultured Clostridia bacterium
CGCTTCGCTCACAAGGCCGCCCGTTCTCCGCCTTCCCAACCATCCACCGGATGGTTGGGATCGCCGATGGCGACCGGCTTCGAACCCCAAGGGAAGGCTGAATGCTGGTGCGACCGACCCCGGGGCGCGCCGACGGTGTACAGTCCCGAGGCTTTACATAACAAATAATTATCTGACGGGAAAGGCTTCTCCTGACCCGCAAGAAAGGAAAATGAAATATGAGTATCAAGTACGATCCCAAGTCCCTGAAGGCGGAGGAATTCATCAACGATGAAGAGATCCGCGAGACCCTTGCCTACGCGGAGGAGCACAAGAACGATCTCGAGCTCGTCGACTCCATTCTCGAGAAGGCGCGCCCCGTGAAGAAGGGGAACGGCTGCTTCTGCCGCGGCCTCACCCACCGCGAGGCGAGCGTGCTTTTAGCCTGCGAGGACGAGACCCGCATACGCCGTATGTTCGAGATCGCGGAGGAGATAAAGCTCGCCTTTTACGGCAACCGCATAGTCATTTTCGCTCCGCTCTACCTCTCCAATTACTGCGTGAACGGCTGCGTGTACTGCCCATATCACCTCAAAAACAAGCATATCGCAAGGAAAAAGCTGACTCAGGACGAGGTGCGCGAGGAGGTCATAGCCCTGCAGGACATGGGCCACAAGCGCCTTGCGATAGAGGCGGGCGAGGACCCCGTGAACAACCCCATCGAGTACATACTGGACTGCATAAAGACCATCTACTCCGTCAAGCACGAGAACGGCGCCATACGCCGCGTGAACGTCAACATCGCCGCGACGACGGTCGAGAACTACCGCAGGCTCAAGGAGGCGGGCATAGGCACCTACATACTCTTCCAGGAGACCTATCACAAGGAGAGCTACGAAAAGCTCCATCCCACAGGCCCCAAGCACAATTACGCCTATCACACCGAGGCCATGGACCGCGCGATGGAGGGCGGCATAGACGACGTGGGTCTGGGCGTGCTCTTCGGGCTCGAGCTTTACAAGTATGAATTCGCGGGGCTCATAATGCACGCGGAGCATCTTGAGGCGGTGCACGGCGTCGGCCCGCACACCATCAGCGTGCCGCGCATCAAAAAGGCGGACGACATAGACCCCTCGGCCTTCGACAACTCCATTTCGGACGAGATATTCGAGAAGATCGCCGCCTGCATACGCCTCGCCGTGCCCTATACCGGCATGATAGTCTCCACCCGCGAGACGGAGGAGGTCAGGTCGAAGCTCTTAAAATGCGGCGTTTCGCAGGTCTCCGGCGGCTCGAGGACGTCCGTCGGCGGATACGCGGGCTACACTCCCGACGAGCGCCCGCACGACACCGAGCAGTTCGACGTCTCCGATCAGCGCTCGCTCGACGAGGTGGTGAAGTGGCTGATGGAGAACGGGCATATCCCCTCCTTCTGCACCGCCTGCTACCGCGAGGGGCGCACGGGCGACAGGTTCATGAGCCTCTGCAAATCCGGCCAGATACTGAACTGCTGCCACCCCAACGCGCTCATGACGCTCTCCGAATACCTCGAGGATTACGCAAGCCCCGAGACCAAGGCCGTGGGGTACGATATGGTCGCCCGCGAGCTGGAGAAGATACCCAACGATAAGGTCCGCGCCATCGCAAAGGAGCATATCGCCGATATCCGCGTGAACAATAAGCGCGATTTCAGATTCTGATCGAAGCAGCCGAGGGTTTTAAGCGAGCAACGAACCCGGGGAGGGAGCACCTCAGGCGAGCAGCGCGAGCCCGTAAGGCCGAAGAAAAATGCATGCAAATTTTTCTGAGGCCGTCGCCGCACCGCGTTAGGTGCGGAACCTCGTCAACACCAGCCGTAGGATCGCACCTGCGAGTCAATTCCGCGGTAATTCTTGAACGCAAGACGGGGCATGAAGCCGTGCCGATTGCCAATGGCGCTCCGCGCCACCCTCCGGCCATCCGAGTGCAATGAGGATGACTGATTGGGGGAGCTTCCCAAACAATTACTCCTTCCTGATTCTGAAAGGATATTCCATGACAAAAGGGACCCTCCCTTTTATCATCGTTCTGAAAGGATACGCTATGTCACTTGAAACAACCGTTTCCGCCGAGCGCGTGCACGTCGCCTTTTTCGGGCGGCGCAACGCGGGCAAATCCTCGCTCGTCAACGCCGTGACGGGTCAGAAGCTCTCGATAGTCTCGGACGTGCCCGGCACGACCACCGATCCCGTTAAAAAGGCCATGGAGCTGCTGCCCCTCGGGCCCGTCGTCATAATAGACACCCCGGGCTTCGACGATATAGGCGAGCTCGGCGGGAAGAGGGTCGAAAAGACCAATGAAATACTGGCAAAAACCGACGTCGCCGTGCTGGTCGTCAGCGCGGAGGAGGGCTTTAACGGGGACGACCGCGCGCTCATCGCGGACTTCACCCGCCGCGGTCTGCCGTTCATCATCGCATGGAACAAGTGCGATATCGCGGAGCCTCCCGCGCACGGCAAAAACGCCTTGGCCGTCAGCGCCAAAACGGGCGAGGGCGTGAACGAATTGAAGGAGCGCATCGCCTCTCTCGGCAGGAGGGAGGAGAGGGTCATACTGAACGATCTGCTGCCCGAGCGGGCGAGGGTGGCGCTGGTGATACCCGTGGACGAGTCGGCGCCCAAGGGCAGGCTGATACTGCCCCAGCAGCTCGTGCTGCGCGAGCTGCTCGACCACCACCACACGGCGTTCTGCTGTCAGCCGCAGGAGCTTGAGGCCCTTCTGGGCTCCGTCACGCCTGAGCTCGTCGTGACCGATTCGCAGGCGTTCGGGCCTGTCTCGAGGATGGTGCCGGAGAGCGTGCCGCTGACCTCGTTTTCCATACTGATGGCGAGATACCGCGGGGAGCTTGCGGGCCAGCTCGAGGGCGTGAGGACGCTTGGACTGCTCAATGACGGCGACCGCGTGCTGATCAGCGAGGGCTGCACCCACCACCGCCAGTGCAGGGACATAGGCACGGTGAAGCTGCCGGGCTGGATACGCGCCTACTGCGGGCACGAGCCCGAGTTCGCGTTCACCTCCGGCGGGGAGTTCCCGACAGAGCTTTCGGGCTTCCGCCTCATCGTCCACTGCGGCGGCTGTATGCTGAACGCGCAGGAGATGCACTCCCGCGCCGAGCGCGCCGTTGCCTGCGGCGTGCCCATGGTGAATTACGGCGTCGCCATCGCCGCAATGCACGGCATACTCGAAAGAAGCTTGAAGCCGATACAGGCCGCCGACTGACCCGGGGAGGGAGCGCATTAAGCGAGCGAAGCCGACTAACCCGGGGAGGGAGCACCTCAGGCGAGCGAAGCGAGCGTCGCCCACCGACCCGGGGAGGGACGACCTTAAGCGAGCAAAGCGAGCGTCGTAAGGCCGAAGAAAAATGCATGCAAATTTTTCTGAGGCCGTCGCCGCGGCGCGTTAGGTGCGGAACCTCGTCAACACCAGCCGTAGGATCGCACCTGCGAGTCAATTCCGTGGTAATTCCTGAACGTAAGACGGAGTAAGGTTATTTCCCGAATCAGGAAGCCGCAGTTGCTTTGAAGCATCCCTCATCCACCCCCGACCTGAAGGTCGGCGGTCCCCCTTCCCCCAAGGGAAGGATGAATGCTGGTGCGACCGACCCGGGGAGGGACGACCTTAAGCGAGCGAAGCGAGCGTCGCCGACGTGGCCGAAAAATAATTATTTTTCGTGTCGAGTCGGCGCACGCGGCGCGATAGCCGCGGAACGCGATCACGCAAGCCATAGGATCGCTCCCGCGAGACATATCCGCGGTAATTCCTGAACGCAAGACGGAGTAAGGTTATT
>CAMZFO010000148.1 GCA_947306125.1 uncultured Clostridia bacterium
GCGTCGCCGATGTGGCCGAAAAATAATCATTTTTCGTGTCGAATCGGCGTACGCGGCGCGATAGCCGCGGAACGCGATCGTAAAAGAAAGTATGATCGCACCTGCGAGTCAATTCCGCGGTAATTCTTGAGTTCAAGACGGGGCGGGCCCGGCCGCCCGCTATCCGCGTCCGGACCTGCTGACAGAGAATGACCGGAGCGTGACGGCGCATTTTCATGGGGATCGGAGCGGTAAAATAAAGGAGGCTTAATATGAATTACGATACGGCACACCGCCTCGCCGGAGAGATTAAGGCAAGCGCGGAGTACAAAAGATACGCGGCGGCCAAGGAGCGCATTGCTCCCGGCAGCACCACCGAGGCGCTTATCGCCGAATACCGCAGGCTGCAGCTCAAGGCGCAGGCGGACATGGTCGCGGGCGAGCAGGACGGCGAGACCCTCGACAAGCTCCGCCGCTTCGGGGAGCTGCTGCAGATGGACAGGGACGCCTCCGAATACCTCATTGCCGAGCTGAGCCTGAGCCGCACTCTGGGGGATATTTACAGGATACTCGCGGAGGCTGCGGGGCTCGACCTGGGCGTGCTCGGGGAATGAGCCGCACCCCGTCCCGAAACAACACGGATTGGAAAGGACATGGAAATGAACCTTTACGAAAAACGATTTGAAAAGCCGGAGGATGGCGCCGGAAGCGGGCAGCCGCTCGTTGAGACGGCGAAATTCCCCGCGGTAAAGAAGCCTCCCGAGGTGCGCAGGGAGCATGATATGACCGGCGAGATAGTCATTCCCGAGACCCCCGCCAAAAAGCGCGAAAAGGCCAAAAAGGACCCCGCGAAGGAGGAAAAGAAGCGCAGGCTCAGGAGCGTGTGGAGCAAGATCAGCCCCCGGCTCGCATTCCTGCTGGCGCTCCTCATCGCCGTGCTCGTGCTGAATTTCGCCGCGAAATTCGTCACGCGCAAATTCCTGCGCCCGGTCGATCCCGCCGACCCCACCCCGATCGTGGTCGAGATCCCCAAGGGCAGCGGCGCGTCCACCATCGCCAAGATACTTTACGAGGCAGGCGGCGAGGGCGAAAGGGGCCTCATAGCAAACAAGGCTGTTTTCAAGGTATACGTTGATTTTCTGGGCAAGTCCTCCGGTCTGAAGGCCGGCACATACGTGCTCTCGCGCAATATGGGCGTCGATCAGATAGTCGATATAATCTGCTCGGGCAATCCGCCCAGGGCGACCGTCAAGATAACTGTCAGCGAGGGCATGACGGTCGAAGCGATCGCCGCCAAGCTCGTGGACGAGGGCATACTCGCCTCTCCCGACCGCTTCCTTGAGCTCTGCACCGACGCGAAGGTCTTCGCCGAAAAGTATTGGTTCGTAAAGAACATAGTCGACGAGGGCAGGGAGGGCCGCCTCTATATGCTCGAAGGCTACCTCTTCCCCGATACCTACGAGGTGTTCGCCGACGCCACGGAGGAGGAGATCATCGTCAAGATGCTCGACCGCTTCAAGGAGATCTATACGAGCCGCTACGTCGATCGCGCGGAGGAGATGGGGCTCACAATGGACGAGGTCGTGATACTCGCCTCCATGATAGAAAAGGAAGCGAAGCACTTCGACTTCAACAAGGTCTCCGCCGTATTCCGCCTGAGGCTGCAGCTCGATATGCCCCTCCATTCGGACGCGACATTGGGCTACGTGCTCAAGAGCAACAGCATGGAGTTCACGCAGGAGGAGCTTTCCGATCCCAGCCCCTATAATACCTACCTCTACAAGGGCCTGCCCGCCGGTCCCATATCCAATCCCGGCGTATCCGCGATAGAGGCCGCGCTCTTCCCGAACGAGCAGTACATGGAGGAAGGCTATCTCTACTTCTGCCTTATGGATTCCTCCACGGGCGCGCTCGTATTCGCCAAGACCCAGGAGGAGCACGCCGCCAACGTCGCCAAGTACAAGCCCAACTGGTGATGCATATGGCAAGACCCGAATTGCTTGCTCCCGCGGGGAATCCGGAAAGATTCGAGACCGCGGTAAGATACGGCGCGGACGCCGTCTATATGGGCCTGCCCGCGTTTTCGCTGAGGAACCTTGCGGATAATTTCGCCCTCGATACCCTGCCGCAGACGGTGGAGTACGCGCATGAGCGGGGCGTGAAGGTTTACGTCACGGTCAATTCCTTCGTGCGCGACGCGGAGCTCGAGGAGCTCAAAAGCACCCTCGCCGCCCTGCGCGATTCCGGCGCGGACGCGCTCATCGTGAACGACCCCGCCGTCGTTCGCCTTTCCCGCCGCATAGCGCCGGCGCTTCCCCTGCACCTTTCCACGCAGGCGAACACGTTGAATTCCGAGGCCGCCTCTTTCTGGTTCGATCAGGGCGTCACAAGGATAGTCCTCGCGCGCGAGCTGACGCTTGACGAGATAAGGCTCATCCGCTCCCGCATTCCGAAGGAGCTGGAGCTTGAGATGTTCGTGCACGGCGCTATGTGCGTCAGCTATTCCGGCCGCTGCCTGCTCTCCAATTACATTGACGGGCGCGATTCCAACCGCGGCGAGTGCGTGCAGCCCTGCCGCTGGAAGTATGAAGTTGGAATTCCCGCTGGGAATTCCGGAATAATTGAATACCCCTCATCCGTCAGCTCCGCTGACACCTTCCCCACCCGGGGGAAGGCTGTGTACTCGGCGAAATTTCGGGAGTTCGGCAAGAACGGCGAATGGTTCACGGTCGAGGACGACGGCAGGGGCAGCTATATTTTGAATTCGCGCGATATGTGCCTGGCGCCCTATCTAAAAGAGATAGAGGAGGCGGGCGTATCCTGCATCAAGATAGAGGGCCGCATGAAGTCCATACTCTACGTCGCCACGGCGACCAACGCCTACCGCATGGCGCTGGACGGCGCGCCGATCGAGACCGTCATGCGGGAGCTCATGCGCCTTTCGCACAGGCCCTACACCACCGGCTTCGCCTTCCGCGAGAGCGAAAAATGCCGCGGCGGCACTTACGGGAAGGAGAGGAGCCTGAATATCCTTTACGGCGAAAACCCCGGCGAGCTCATGGAGTACGATACCGGCGGCTACACGCAGGAGGCGAGGATCGCCGCAGTCGTGCTCGGATACGATAAGGAGCGCGGCGAGGCGCTCATAGAGCAGCGCAATAATTTCAAAGCGGGCGAAAGCCTCAACATACTCGCCCCGTCGGACGTTTCCCGCTCGTTCACGGTCGTTTCCATACGCACGGAGGAGGGGGAGAGCCGCTCTTCCGCTCCCCACCCGAAGGAGAGGCTCGTCATCTCCTGCCCGGAGCCCGTCGCCCCCGGGGACATACTGAGGCTGATAACCGAGGACTGAGAACTGAGAACTGAGAACTGACAGTTGGGACTGCGACCGACCAAAAGGCTTCCCCCTGGTGGGGAAGCTGTCAGCGAAGCTGACTGATGAGGGGAGCTTCCGAGCAGGGTTTATTCCCAAGTAATAAAGAGCGAACCTCTCTTCCCCGAATAGGAAGAAATGATCGTTTTTGAAGGACCCCTCATCCACCACGGCGACGCTTCGCTGCCGCGGTCCCCCTTCCCCACGGAGGGGGAAGGCTGAGCGTACTGCGACCGACCAAAAGGCTTCCCCCCGGTGGGGAAGCTGTCAGCGAAGCTGACTGATGAGGGGAGCTTCCGAGCAGGGTTTATTCCCAAGTAATAAAGAGCGAACCTCTCTTCCCCGAATAGGAAGAAATGATCGTTTTTGAAGGACCCCTCATCCACCACGGCGACGCTTCGCTGCCGCGGTCCCCCCTT
>CAMZFO010000149.1 GCA_947306125.1 uncultured Clostridia bacterium
GGGGGAAGGGGGACCGCGGCAGCGCAGCGTCGCCGCGGTGGATGAGGGATGCTTCAAAAGCAACTGCGGCTTCCGGATTTGGGAAATAACCTTACTCCGTCTTGCGTTCATGAATTACCGCGGAATTGTCTCGCAGGAGGTTCAGCGCCGGTTGCGAAGCAATTCAAACGATCCTGTGAATCGTTTGAAAGGCGATGAACGGGCGGCAGGGTCCGCCCCGTGTTGAACGCAGGAATTACCGCGGAATTGACTCGCAGGTGCGATCCTACTTTCTCCAGTGATCGCGTTCCGCGCCTCTCGCGGCGCGTGCGCCCACTCGGCTCGAAAAATAATTATTTTTCGGCCACGTGGGCGACGCTCGCTTTGCTCGCTTACGTGCTCCCTCCCCGGGCCTGCCGTTTTCCAAGGCGCCTTTCACCTATATAGAAGCATTCCGGGGTGCAAAACCTACAGGTCTGCGCCTTGCGTGCGAAATATATTTTTTGCGCTCCGGGTATTGATAACTCTCGTAACTTATGATAGTCTATACCTGCAAATAATTCAACAGGAGGAAATGCAAAATGCAGGATCGTATGGAACTCACCAAGCTGACCGACCGCACTCTGACCGTGCGCGGAACGGGCAGGCTCTCCGTAAAGCCCGACCTCGTCGTCGTCAACTTCAATCTCATCAAGAAGGACAAGGATTATTCCGCCGCCATGCGGGAATCCGCCAAGCTGCAGGAGGAGCTGCGGGCCGCTCTGGAGGCGCTGGGCTTCAAGCGGACGGCGCTGACCACCTCCTCCTTCAACGTGAACACGGAATACGAGAGCGTCCGCGGGCGCGACGGCGTGTTCCACCAGGTATTCTCCGGCTACGTCTGCTGTCACCGCATGAGGCTCGAATTCCCCTTCGACACCGACCGCCTCTCCGAGGTGCTCTCGGCGATATCCGACTGCGTGGCCGATCCGGAGCTGGACGTGCAGTTCACCGTTAAGGACAAGGAGCCCCTCGTGGAGCAGCTTTTGAAGAACGCCTGCGAGAACGCGCTTTCGAGAGCGAAGCTCCTCGCCGGGTGCTGCGGGGTGACTCTCCGCGAGCTCGTGACGGTCGATTACAGCTTCGCCAACCGCGATTTCGTCTCGCCCACCAATTTCGTGGGCGGCGCAAAGCGCAATATGGTCAAGGCCGAGGCTGCGATGGAAATGGACATAGAGGCGCAGAACATAGACGTTTCGGAGAGCGTCACGTTCGTCTGGAGGATCGCCTGACCCCATGCCGCTCATTAAGAAAATCAAAGAGGCGGTATCCGCCGGAGCCCGCCGCGCGCTCGATCTCATCGCGGACAGCAGCCTTGCGCAGGCGCTCGTGACCGATCCCGACGCGCCCGCGGCCGAGGGGGAGCGCTTCGAATGCCCCGAGCTCGACCGCCTCATAAGGCGGGCGGGCGCCGAGGGCTGCGTGCTTTTGAAAAACGACGGCGCTCTGCCGCTTGAAAGCGGGGCCTCCGTCGCCGTGCTCGGGCGCTGCCAGTACGATTGGTTTTACGTCGGGTACGGCTCGGGCGGGGACGTCTGCGCGCCGTATTTTATGGATCTCATGGACGGCCTCAAAAATGCGGGAGTGAGCGTTTACGAGCCCCTTGCGCGCGAATACCGCGAGCTCTGCTCCTCCGAAAAATACCGCGCCGAAAGGGGCTCATGGGGGCGCTGGCCCTTCTCCCATCCCGAGCCGCCCGTATCGTCCGAGACCGTAAGGGCCGCCGCCGCGCTCTGCCGCACGGCGCTCGTCGTAATAGGCCGCGCCTCGGGCGAGGAACGCGACCTCACGCCCGAAAAGGGGAGCTGGTTTTTGACCGACGCCGAAAGGGCGCTCCTCGATACGGCCGCCGAAAGCTTCGAAAGGGTCGTGGTCGTGCTGAATATCGGCAGCCTCATAGATCTTTCGTGGTTCGAGGAATACGGCGACAGGCTCTCCGCCGTGCTCATCGCGTGGCTCGGCGGGCAGGAGAGCGGCAATTCCGTCTGCGACGTGCTTTCGGGGCGCGTCGACCCCTGCGGACGCCTGCCCATGACGGCGGCGAGGAAGCTCTCCGACTGGCCCTCGGATGCGAATTTCGCGGCGGGCGACCGCATCGCCTACGCCGAGGGAGTGTTCATGGGCTACCGGGGCTTCGACAAATACTCCCCCGAAGCCGTGCTCTTCCCCTTCGCGCACGGGCTCTCTTACACCTCTTTTGCCGCCGAGGGCGAAGGCCTGCGCCGCTGCGGGGGTGAAACGAGCCTGCGCCTGACCGTCAGGAATACGGGCTCGCTGCCCGGCAAATACTCCGCGCCGCTCATGGCGTGGCTGCCGGAGGGCCCCGAGGACAAGCCCCTGCGCGTGCTCTGCGCCTTTTCAAAGACCCGCGAGCTCGCCCCCGGAGGGGAACAGACGCTCGAGCTCCGCTTTTCGGACAAGGCGCTCGCCCGCTTTGACGAGGAGAGGCACGCGTTCCTGCTCGATCCCGGCGAATACGCTTTCTCCGTGGACGGCTTCGGCGTCGGCAGCCTGACCGTTCCCGCAGAGGAGACGGTCGAGACCTGCGAGCCCATCTGCATACCCTCGCCCGCCCTGCGCGCGCGCATTGAGGCGGGGCTCCCGAAGGAGCTCGCGGAAAGCGGCAAAGCCTGCGTTTTTGAAGATATAATAAAGGGAAACGCCTCCCCGGAGGAGTTCGTTTCCGGGCTTGACGAAGACTGCCTCGAGGCTTTGACCCGCGGGCACGGCATGATGGATTCGCCCCTCGGCCCGGGCGGCAACGCGGGCGTTTTCGGCGGAGTCACCGAAAAGCTCCGCGCCCTCGGAGTGCCCGCCGCCGTCTGCTGCGACGGCCCCGCCGGGCTCCGCATGAAGCGTTACTGCGCGCTCATTCCCTGCGGCACCGCGCTCGCCTCGACTTTCGATACCGAGCTCGTGTTCGAGCTGCACAGGCTGCTGGGGCTCGAAATGGCTCATTTCGGCGTGGACGTGCGCTTATCACCCGGCATGAATCTGCTCCGCCACCCGCTCTGCGGCAGGAATTTCGAGTATTTCTCGGAGGATCCCACGCTCTCCGGGCTCATCGCCGCGGCGGAGGTGAGGGGGCTCAAGGCCTCCGGCAAGGCCGCCTGTCCCAAGCATTTCGCCTGCAACAACCGCGAGCGCGGCCGCCGCGACAGCGACTCCGCCGTCTCCGAAAGGGCCCTGCGCGAGCTGTACCTGCGCAATTTCGAGCTCTGCGTGAAGGAGGGCCGGCCCATGACGCTCATGACCTCCTACAACAAGGTGAACGGCGTGTGGGCGCATTACAATTACGATCTCGTGAACCGCGTGCTCCGCGGCGAGTGGGGCTTCGACGGCGCCGTGATGACCGACTGGTGGATGCGCCGCGCGAGGTCGCCCGAATTCCCGCTCATCAAGGACAACGCCTACCGCGTCCGCGCCGGCGTCGATCTGCTCATGCCCGGCGACTCCCTGAAGCACGCGCGTGAGTACCGCAGCGACGGCACCCTCCTCCCCTCCCTCGGCAGGCCCGGCGGCATAACCAAGGCCGAGCTGCAGGCCTCCGCCCTGCGCGTCGTGAAGGTGCTGGTAAAGCTCAAGCGCAGCGCAAGCGCAGGAAAACCTGCGCAATGATATCCGTTCCAACGGGAACGAATGACTGACAAACCCGGGAGCGAGCAACGCAAACCAACCCGGGGAGGGAGCACATTAAGCGAGCGAAGCGAGCAACGCAAAACC
>CAMZFO010000150.1 GCA_947306125.1 uncultured Clostridia bacterium
GTTCTGATAAAACCGACATACGCGGAGCCCGGCGAAAACCGGGCTCCGTATTTATTAATCTGATAACGCAAAAGGTACAGTCCCGCGGGACTGTACCTTTTTGTTTGGTGTTTGTGCGTCAGGCTGCCTGAATCCGCTTTGCGAGGCCCTCCAGGGTGTCGAACTCCGATTCGGGAAGTATCACGTCGAATTCCTTCTCGGCGTCGAGCACGAGCTCCTGCATATCGAAAAGATCGAGATTGAGCTCCTTGGGGGTGCTTTCGGGACGGATCTCCTCCTCGGGGACGCCCACGAGACGATTCACTGCCTTGCGCAGATAATCGAATATGTCCATTTTGCCTCCGTTATAATGCCGATAGAATAAAGGCTCATATAAAAATATGCGGCATTTGCTTTTTAATGCCGCACTAAATTATATAGGCTTTACCGGCCCATGTCAAGCAATATATTCATTCCGCGTAATCTTTAAGGAATTCGGGCAGCTCGTCGTCTGAATTGATCTCGATTATGAACTCGACACCCTTCTTTTCCGAGAAATCCTCGAAGAAGCGGAAGAGCCCCTCGAGCGAGGCGACGGGATGCTTTACGAGCTTCATGAAGCTGCACACGTATATCGCCTCAAGGTCGAAATCCTGCGCGGCTATGCCCGAGATGAATCCGCTGAACATTTTGGGCCCTCTGATGGCATAATCCGAGGCGTTTATGAGCCTGATCCCCGAATCGAGATCGTACATATGGTTATCGTCCTTATCGATAAACACAATGCTGCCTCCGGCAGTCTTTATGCGCTCGTTAGCCATCGCGCAAAGCTCCCGGGACATGCCCTGTCCTCTTCCGCCATACAGCACTTTTATCATTTTGCAAGCTCCTTTCCGCGGCGCGAAGCCGCATTCGATCCAAACTTGATCCGCGTTTTATCTCTCTGTATATAATAACACATTTTCCCCCGCGAATCAACCGCAAAAGAGGCAAAAACGCACCATATTTTGAGCTCGGATTGACAAAGCTTTGAAACCATAGTATCATTCTGCATATGAAAACCATAAGCTCCGAAAATGAAAAAAGGCCCGTATCAAGGGCCGTGTTCATCCTTATAGGGCTGCTTCTCGTGCTCGACACGCTTTTCGTAATGACGCGCAGCAGCCTGACTTTCGGCGTGCTCATGCCCGCCTTGATAGGCATGCCCCTCATGATCATAGGGCTTTTCATGCCTTTCTTCCGCTCGCTCTGCCGCAGGAGCCGTATTTTTTCAGTATTCGCCTTCCTGCTCTCGCTCGCTTACGCTGTATTCGGGCTCGTTTTCGCCCTCACGACCGCGCTCATACTCATCAACTCCTCCGCCCCCGCAAGCGGCGCGGACGCGCTCATAGTGCTCGGCGGAGGCATACGGGGCTCCTCGCCCACCCTCTCCCTCAAATATCGGCTCGACGCGGCCGCGGAGTATCTTGAGGACAATCCGGACTGCCTCGCGGTCGTCAGCGGCGGGCAGGGATACGACGAGATCTGCCCCGAGGCGGAGGTCATGAAGAACTACCTCGTCTCCCGCGGGATCGCGGCGGACCGCATAATCGAGGAGAGCCGCTCGCTCAGCACCGCCGAGAACTTCGAGTTTTCCGGCAGGATAATAAGGGACAGGCTCGGCGAGGACGCGGCGATAGTTTTCGTCACGACGAGATTCCACGTTTTCCGTGCCGAACGCGTCGCAAAAAAGCTCGGAGTCGACGCGGAGGGTATCCCCGCGAAGGGGGTCTGGTACATCACGCCCAACGATTATTTGCGCGAGTGCGCGGCGATCGTGCTCTATTTTCTCCGCGGAGACATTTAGCCGCCGAATGAATTGACGTCCAGCGAGCCTTCCGTCGTTTCGGGCGCGAAATCCTCGCCGTTGACCTGCATGCGGAGCGCCTTGAAATCAAGCTGCTCCTTGAGCGTGAGCCACAATGTCCTGTACGCGAGAGAGTAAAGCCCCTTCGTATCCGCGACCCGGGCAAAATCCCCCGAAAGGTTCACCGTGACCACGCCGTTTTCGACCGCCGCCCCCAGAAGGAGTGTGTTTTCCGGGAAGCAGCGCAGCAGCTTATCGCTTTTCGAGCCCTCTATCAGCGCGGAGACCGTGGAATAGATATTGGGCTCGGCGCTCAGCTGCCTTGATACGGGCACCGTGACCGCTCCGCTCAGATTGGGGAAATAGAGCGTCACCTGCCTGCCCCCGGTCGAAGCCGCAAGCTCCGGATCCTCCGGGTTCAGCGCGTATTCCGATCTTCTGACGGGCAGCTCGGTGCCGTTTTCGAGCGTCCCGCCGTGACCGTCCCTCGTGACAGTCACTGTGGAAATCGTCGAAAACTCCGTCAGGGTATTCACTACCGCCTCTATCATGGCAAGCTCTGCCTCGGCGCTCGCAAGCGGCGCAAGGCCCTTCATGTCGAGCAGCGCGTTCCCGTCGCGTATGGAAAGCGAGAGCTCCGTGCCCTCCGGTATCACCGTCGAAAGGCCCAATTCCCTTGCGGCGGAAAGGTTTTCGGGCGTCGACACCATGTATGACAGGCATGCCGAGGCGATGCCCTCCTCCCACGGTATGAGCTTTGTTACGGGGACTATGAAGCCCTCGTCCGAAAGATAATAGACCGTGGAGCGGCGGAAGGTCGCCTCCGCTTCGGGCTCCTCCTTCAACTCCTCCGCGGGCTCCCGATATTGCTCCTCATCCCATCCCGTGCTTCCCTTGCCGGCGCATCCCGCAAAAAGCATTAAAGCGCACAATACGCAGATCCAGACTCTCACTCGCTTCATACACTACCTCCGCTTGTTGATAACGGTAAAAACTATTCCCGAAATGCAAAAAAAATGATTCACAAATCAGCATAAATGTGTTACAATGGAATGTAATCTTTGTTCGGAGGGTAGTTTTATGGCTGGCGGCGAGCTTCATACGGGGCATCGGCTGAGGATAAAGGAGCGCTATCTTAAAAAGGGCATAATGGCGCTTGACGACAAGGATCTCGTGGAACTGATACTGACCTACGCCATTCCGCGCAAGGACGTTTACGAGATCGCCCGCGGGCTGGTGCACGAGTTCGGCTCGGCAGAAAGCCTGCTTGCCGCGGAGCCCGAAGAGCTGCGCGCCAGAGGAAAGCTCACGGAGCACACGATAGTGCTGCTGAAGCTCATCAACGACGTTCGCACGAAGCCCTACCGCTCCATCGTTTACCGCAGGGAGCGCCTGACGAGCGTTCTGCGCACCGCCGAATACTGCCACAGCCTGCTCGGAGGCTACCCGGACGAGGTCGTGATACTGCTCTATATAGACTCCAACGATTACGTGACCGACCTTACGAAGGTCTCGTACGGCACCGCGGATTCCGCCGTGCTCCCCGTAGACGAGATAGTTGCGCGTACCATGCACCAGAACGCGAAGAGGGTCGTAATAGCTCACAACCATCCCTCCGGCAGCTCCACTCCCTCGAGCGCGGATATACGGGCCACGGAAGCCCTGCGCGCCGCGCTGTTCTCCCACGGGATAGAGCTTGCCGAGCACATAATCGTTTCGAAAACCGAATGCACCGCCGTGCTCCATCATCAGACCATAAACGTATCCGAGGGAAGGGCGACGGCTCCATGGAAATAAAAACAGCGCCATGGGCGCATTCACTTAAAGATACACAGCCTCAAAAGGTATCTTTTTGCGCCCCTC
>CAMZFO010000151.1 GCA_947306125.1 uncultured Clostridia bacterium
GAGGCAACGGTGTTGCGTCTTTAGCGGAGCGCCGCGGAAACTCCGTTTCCGGGGTAATGTCAGCGCCGAGCTGGCGGATATACTTCTTACGGAATTCCCAACGGGAATTCCAACATTATTTATATTCCGCCGAAACCGAAAATATGACTTCCGGCGGCGGTATTCCAAAAACCGTATTTTGATGATATAATGGGGAAAACCGCTTGGAGAAACGGCTATGCTTACGGAAAAAAGATTCATGGAATACGCGCTTGACGAGGCGCGGAAGGCATACGCGGAGGGCGAGACGCCCGTCGGCGCCGCGGTGGTGCGGGACGGCGAGCTCATAGCCGCCGCGCATAACCGGGTGGAGCTAACAAAGGACGCCTCCGCCCATGCGGAGCTCATCGCGCTGAAGCGGGCATCGGAGAAGCTCGGCACCCGGTATCTTGACGACTGCGTGCTTTACGTCACCATGGAGCCCTGCCCCATGTGCGCCGGAGCCTGTCTGAATTTCCGCATAGGCGCAGTGGTTTTCGGCGCATACGACGCAAACTGCGGCGCTTTCGGCTCGGCGCTCGATCTGGGCTCGGGCGAATACGGCGGGAAGATACCTGTCATAGGCGGCGCGGCGCGCGCGGAATGCGAGAAGCTTTTGACCGATTTTTTCAGGGAGAGGCGGAACTCAAATGGAGCTTGAAGGGATCAGGCTGCCCCTGCCCATGAGCAGGGCGGAGCTAAAGGAATATTTCGGGGCGGATGAGCCGGATTTCGTGCTGGTCACGGGCGACGCCTATATCGACCACCCCTCCTTCGGCACGGCCATAATAGGGCGCGTGCTCGCCTCGCGCGGGTATTCCGTCGGCATAATCGCCCAGCCGGATTGGAAAAACGCCGAGGGCTTCAAGGTCTTCGGCAAGCCCCGCCTTGCGTTCATGGTGAACGCGGGCAATATGGATTCCATGGTGAACCATTACACCAGCTCCAAAAAGCGCCGCTCGGAGGACAACTATTCCCCCGGCGGCAAAATGGGCCTTCGCCCCGACCGCGCCGTGACGGTCTACTGCAACCGCATAAGGGAGGCCTACGGGAGCGTGCCGATAGTCATTGGCGGCATCGAGGCGAGTTTGCGCCGCTTTGCCCACTACGATTACTGGGACGACAAGGTGCGCAGGAGCGTGCTCGTCGATTCCGGCGCGGATCTGCTCTCATACGGCATGGGCGAGAGGCAGACCGTGGAGATAGCGGACGCGCTTGCCTCGGGCCTCGGCGTGCACGATATCACCTATATCGCGGGGACCTGCTATATGGCGGGCTCGCTCGAAAACGTTTACGATTACGACGAGATAGAGAGCTTTGAGGCGGTCTCTGCCGATAAAAGGGCCTACTGCCGCGCGTTCATGAAGCAGTACGAGGAGCAGGACGCCATATCCGGGCGCAGGCTCGTGCAGAAGCACGGGAGCCGCTGGCTGGTGGCGAATCCCCCGGCTCTGCCCCTGACCACGCAGGAGCTGGACGACGTTTACGAGCTGCCCTACACCCGCCTGCCGCACCCCTCATACAAGGAGCACATACCGGCCCTCGACGAGGTGGAATTCTCGCTCGTGTCGACGCGCGGCTGCTTCGGCGCGTGCTCGTTCTGCGCGCTCACCTTCCATCAGGGCAGGGTGATACAGGCGCGGAGCCACGAATCGCTCCTGCGCGAGGCGGAGCTTTTGACCCGTCTCCCCAATTTCAAGGGCTACATACACGACGTCGGCGGGCCAACCGCCAATTTCCGCCGCCCCGCCTGCAAAAAACAGCTCACAAAGGGCGTCTGCAAAAAGCGCCAGTGCTTAGGCTACGAGCACTGCAAAAACGTGGAGGTCGACCACCGCGATTTCACCGCGCTCCTCAAAAAACTGCGGGCGCTCCCCGGGGTAAAAAAGGTGTTCGTGCGGAGCGGAATACGCTATGATTATCTGATGTTCGACCGCGACGACACATTCATGCGGGAGCTCATACTCCACCACGTTTCGGGGCAGCTCAAGGTGGCTCCGGAGCATATCTCGGACGGCGTGCTGAGGCTGATGGGCAAGCCGGCGGGCGGGCTTTACGACCGCTTCTGCGATAAGTATAAGAGGCTCAACGAGCGCATGGGCATGGAGCAGTACATAGTGCCCTATTTCATGTCCAGCCACCCGGGCTCGACGCTCGATTCCGCCGTGGAGCTCGCGCTTTACCTGAAACGCACCGGGCAGAGGCCCGAGCAGGTGCAGGATTTTTACCCCACCCCCGGCACGCTCTCGACCTGTATGTTCTATACGGGGCTCGACCCGCGGGATAAGCAGCCCGTTTACGTGCCGAAGGACCCCGCCGAGAAGGCGATGCAGAGGGCGCTGATGCAGTATTTCATGCCCTATTACCGCGATACGGCGAGGAAGGCGCTCGTGAAAGCCGGGCGGGAGGATCTTATAGGCACCGGGCGCGGCTGCCTCGTGCCGCCCGCAAGAGAAAGCGCCCCTACCCGCGGGAAGGATGCGCAGGCAAAACCCGCTAAAAAGGGCCCAAAACCCACGGATAAGCGGAATAATAGGGGCGGTTCGCCCCAAAAAGGGAAAAATACAGGCAAAAAGGGACGGTAGGCGATAGTAAATGATGACAAAAGGAGCAGATCAAATGGACTACTTCAAAAAAGAGACGGAAACGAATAACGACGATTCCATCCGCCCGGTTTTCTACTGGGCTCCGCCCAAGGGGAGCAACGTAATTTCATGGTTTATGCCTGGCGCGGACAGGGAATTTGCAAGGAAGCATCCGAAGGCTTATCCGCTGATATACCTGTGCGGTCTTATTGCGCTGTTCCTTCCCGCCGCGATCTATTTCATCTGCGGCTCGACAGGCGCCGCGGGCGACCCCGGCAGCGGGTGGGTGATGCTCGGGCTCATAGGCTGCTTCCTGCTCGGCTTCGCGCTCTTCAACATAGTCGCCGCGTGGGTGCGCCAGTATCTCGGGCATTGGGTAACGATCATCTGCCTCATTGCAGGCGGCGCGATGCTTGCGTTATCGCTTCACATGATGGGCTGAACGGAGACGAAAATGATCGTTTTTCTTTCACTTGATTTCTCACCCGCTTTAGGCCCCATGGCAAGGACGTTTTCGGAGCTCGGGACGATAGGCTTTCTTTTTATGTCGGCTGTGCTTTTCGTGCTTATCTATTTCCTCGTCTGTCCCCTTGCCGCATTATCGCCCGCCGTCGGCGGCTCGGAGCCTCCGAAAGTGAAGCTTAAATCTCCTTGGAATTACTTGCTTTTTCTGCCATTGGCGCGCAAGCTTCACGGCTTTATGCTGCTCGGCGTGATATGGCAGGTGATAAACTATCTGCTGTTTTCGGCGCATATCGCGCTCGGGGCCGTTAAGCTTTTGGGCGCCGATATCCCCGTAAGGGCATTTGATATCCCTTCATATGCCGCAATATTTGCCGCCCTTTTTGGGCTTGCGATAACGGTTTGGCTGACAGTCCGCGGCGGACCGCGCAGGAGGATGTAATGATCCGACGTATGCACCAAAGCTGACGGTTCTTTTTGTTATCTTCGGCGTTTTGCGGCGAAACATTTGATCCGGACCATCCCTCATCCACCGCTCGTTCCTCGCGGTCCCCGGAGGGCGGGCTCCTGTTCC
>CAMZFO010000152.1 GCA_947306125.1 uncultured Clostridia bacterium
AATCGAGAAAGCATTTCGGGCCGTCCCTCATGCTTTCTCGGCCGCGGCGCGATAGCCGCGGAACGCGATCGTAAAAGCCGTAGGAACCGCTCCTGCGAGACATATCCGCAGTAATTGTTGCGTGCAAGACGGGGCGGGCCCAGCCGCCCGGTTCATACCTTTTCAAGCTTTCAATCATTGCGAGTCCGCCCCGGGTAAAACCGCATAAGAAAAGCCCGGCGAATAAAACAAAAAGCCCATCCGAAAGGATGAGCTTATTTGTTTTCTGAATCAATACTTGCGCTTTCTGGCGGCCTCGGCCTTCTTCTTGCGCTTTACGCTGGGCTTTTCATAATGTTCGCGACGCCTTGCATCGGCAAGGATACCGGAGCGGGCACACTTGCGCTTCCAACGCTTGAGGGCGCTCTCCAGGGACTCGTTTTCACCAACATGAATTTCCATTACCTATTTCCCCCCTCTCTTATGCGGGACATCCGTTTCATGGGGTCTTGACCCAAATACCAGTACATTATACTTACCTGCCGGCCCTTTGTCAACAGCCGTTAGCCAAAAAATCAGCAAATTCTCATAATATATCTGAACCGAATTGACAAGGGGAGCATAGCGGCTTATAATCTCAAATATGACGAACGGAGGATATAACGATGCTCGAAGAAAGATATGCGCTTGAAAGGATGAGGCTTTCGGGCCTCAAACTCCAAAAGGAAGCCGACCTTGCTCATCCCGTTTTCGGCGAGGGCAACGCGGACCGTCCCCTCATAATGTTCATAGGCGAGGCGCCAGGCAGGGAGGAGGCGGTGTGCGGCCGTCCGTTCGTCGGCAAGGCGGGCAAGCAGCTCGACGCCATGCTCGAAACGGCGGGCATAGAGCGAAGCCGGGTGTTCGTGACGAACGCGGTTAAGTACAGGCCGTACAGGACTAAGAACGGGCATATCTCCAACAGGACTCCCTCGCCGGAGGAGGTGCGGGACGGCCTTGAGTTATTGAGGCAGGAGATAGAGATAGTGCATCCTGCGCTGATAGCTACCCTCGGCAACGTGCCTCTGCAGGCGGTCACGATGCTCTCGTGGGACAGGAACCACCTTGTCACCACCGTCGGAGAATCGCACGGCAAGCCCATGACGCTTATGGTCGACAAGGTCCCGCGGAAGCTTTTCCCGCTCTATCATCCCGCGGCGACCATCTACAACCGGGATCTGAGACCGGTGCTGGAGAGCGACCTTATTCGCCTCGGCGAATACGCAAGAAAAACCGAAAACGAATGGTAATGAAAAAGGAGGCGCGAGCCTCCTTTTATGATCCATGCTTTGATATTCACTGCTGTTCGCTTCGCTTGTTCCTGCGGATGACTATCTCCGCGATGCCGAGGCTCAGCATAGTGAGCGCGGCGGCACCGGCGATGATGCCGAGCACGCGGAACCACTTCATCAGGTTCTCGCCGGTGGAGGTGATGAGGCCGTCCAGCTTCTTGCCGAGGCCCGGCTCCTCGACGACTTCAACGCCGGTGCTGCCGCTGGGATCGGCGGAGGGGACCATGCTGTCAACGTCGATATTCTCGGCGGTGACGTAAGCCTCGTGGGTGTACGTGTTGCCGGAGGAATCCTCCGCGGTGAGCACGAATACGAGATCGCGCACGGAGCCGATATTCACGTCAACCACCGCTTCCTCGGAGGCGCCGACGTCCAGCTTGTTCCATGAATAGAGCTCGTAGCCCAACTGCTGCTCGGACACGGAGAGATTGTAGAACTCGAGCGAGCCGGTATTCTGCACTTCAAACTCGATGCTGATCATGTTCTCCGGTGTCAGCGAGGTCTTGGTGACGGCGGTGAAAGCGAGGCCCAGGAGCGAGGTGTCGATATAGGGGCGCACGACGTAGCTCGAGGTATTGTCCTTGAACTCGGTATCGTTATAGTCTACGCCGTTGATGTTAAACACGATGTACCTGACGGCGTCGGGATTCGGAACGAAGTATTCGAGCACCTTGCTTTCGCCGACGGCGAGGGAGAAGGGCTCGTCGGAGACCTTGTTGCCGAGCTCGTCGGTGACAACGAGCGAATTCAGGGTCTGGTTGCCGTTATTGGTGAGATAGATGGTGAAGCTTACGCCCTGCGGAGTGGGATTGCCCTTGACGACGTCCTTGGTCAGCTGGGACTGGATGAGGCCGATGACGAGCTTGGAGCTGGTCTTGGTGAGCTGCGTGTAGCTTCCCTGCGCGTAGAAGGTGACGACCGGGTTGGAAACGACGGTCGAATTGCCCATAGTGAAAGTATAGGGGAACTCCTTCGATTCGCCGGGATCCAGCGAGAAGGGGGATAGCATGGGGCTTGTAGAGCCCTTGATCTGCGGATCGACGAGCGTGATGTTCGTAAGCTTCACGGAGCCGGTGTTGGTGAAGGAGTAGGTGACGGTGACTTCGGTGCCTTCGGAGGCGTTGACGGGATCGGCCTTCCTCGAGAACGCAAGGTAGGGAGAGGTGTTGAGCCTGTTGACCTTGCAGGAGATGGTCTCGGACTTGCGGTTGCCATTGTCGATCCAGGAGACGGTGAAGGGGATGCTCACGCCGATCATGCCGGAGCTGACGTGCATGGTGGAGGTGAAGGTTTTCGCACCGCCCGCGGGGATCACGACGCCGGTGGTATTGAAGGTGACGCCGTAGGAATTGCTGATGGAGATATTGGTATAGTCGCCCTTGCCGGAGCTGCGCAGGCCGCTCGAGGTCATTATCGCGAAGCCGGAGGAGCTGCCGCCGGAAGCGGGCGCGAAAGCTGCACCGCCGACGGAAAGAGAGCCCTCATGCCCCGGAGGATTGATGGGCGCGATGGTCGGAGCGGCAGTCGGCTCATCCGTGGGCGCGGGGGTGGGAGCGTCCGTGGGAGCGGGCGTGGCGGGCACGTCGGTAGGCGGGGCTGTCGGCGCGTCGGTAGGCTGGGCGGGCGGATTGGTCACCACAGGGGGATTTGTGGGCTGAGTCGTATTCTGGGGAGGATTGGTCGGGGTATAGTTGGAGTTGGTGTTGGTCAGAGTGATGGAGACCGTCACGTTGCCCTCGGACGCAAGCTCCTTGGGAGATACGGAAATGGAAAGATGACCCGAGGAGGAGGCGCCGGCCTTCTGCGCGGGGACCATGGATAATATCATTACA
The DNA here is from genome assembly GCA_947306125.1 of uncultured Clostridia bacterium. Classification (GTDB taxonomy): domain Bacteria; phylum Bacillota; class Clostridia; order Christensenellales; family CAG-138; genus UBA3857. Next base: position 3,143 of record CAMZFO010000152.1, read on the forward strand.
GCCGCAACGAGCAGCGGGATCGCTTTTTTAATGAATCTATTCAATGCACACACTCCTTTGCTGCATATCAATACATCTTCTATTATACCCCATTATGTGCCTTGAGAGCAAGTATAATATTCACAATATAACGAATTATTTTCTGTTCGGGAGGCATTTTGAGCAAACGCACCGGGGAATCGCGGAAAAACCTTGAAAACGAGAGAGAAAATGGTATAATAAACTGATACAGTACGGTAATGATTAAGGAGCTTTTGAATGACCGGAAAGATTATGCGCGCCGCGGCGTTTGTTTTAGCGGTATCGTCCCTTGCGTTCTGCGCCTGCTCGCTCAAAAAGAGCGGCAAAAAGGTCAGCGAATACGATCCCACAGTAACCGTTATGGAGCTTGGCGAAGAGAAGATCAGCCTTGCCGTTTTCAAATCGCTGTATGATAACTACCTTCCTTATATGTTTTTCTATTCTGAATCTCAATAACACCTCT
>CAMZFO010000153.1 GCA_947306125.1 uncultured Clostridia bacterium
AAGGGAGCCCATAAAATGAGATCTGCGTTTTCAAGGCTTGCCGCGCTGCTCCTGGCGGCGCTCATGATATTCTCTCTCGCCGCCTGCGCGAAGAAGCCCGCCGCGCCCGATAACAGCGAGGAGCGCCGGGGCGACGGCGTGCCCATAATAAAGGCCAAGTCGCTGCCCATCAGCGCCGAAAGCTGCTATCACGACTGCGGCTATTACGCCTTCGTCGCCTCCAAATCGGCGGAATACACGCTGACCTTCGACAACGCCGGTCACGATATAGATTGGAAGGTATACCTGCTCGATTCGCAGTATACGGACGATCTTAAGACTCTCGCCGACTTTTACGAACCCGTGCTCGAGGGCGAGGGCACGTTCAAGGTGAATGCGCGTCAGTACGTCTACCTCTGGTGCTCGGTCAATATACTGACCGCCGACGAGCCCGCCGCGGGCGCCGTCGCGATAGTCACCGGAATAGGCGTGCCCTATTGACGCCCGGGACGATAAAAAAGCTGCGGCGGCTCACGCAGGGCGTCCAATCGCTCTGCCTGCCCGCAGCCATACTGCTACTCATCGCTCTCGCCCGTGTCCCGGGCGGGAGCTTTTCGGCTTACGGAAAACCGCAAAATGCGCCATCGTTCGCCCTTTTCCGCACCCGCTGCGCGACCGTTTACGCCCTCTCCGAGGCCACCGCGCAGAAGGAGGCCGATATAGAGGAGCGCTTCGGAGTGGAGCTCGTGCGCGATACGGGCGAGCTTGAGCCGGGCGGTCTCGAGCCGGGCGGCCTCGAGCCGGGCGGGCTCGACCCTTCCTACCGCGCCGCCCCCTGCTTTGATGAGCTCAAGCTCTACCGCGCCCTCTGCTCCGTAGAAAGCGCGCTCGCCGCCTGCCCCGAGGGCTTCCCCCGCGCGCTCGGCCTGCGCCTGCTGCTCTGCGGCAGCATACGCTCCTCCTCGAGCGCCGCGCCCGACTTCCCCGCCGCGCTTACCTCGGGCCGCGGGGAGCGCATCACGCTCGCCTTCGACGTGACGGGCGGGCTCGAGCCGCACACCGTTTTCCACGAGCTCTGCCACGCCGCCGACCGCCGCATAGCCGCCTCCGGCTTCGCCGACGAATTCGCCGCGGGCTGGGAGGCGCTCGCTCCCCCGGGCTTCAGGTATTTCGGCTCCTACACGGACGAGAAGGGCTTCCCCCTTGCCGACACGGGCAACCCCGCCTACACGGGGGAAGCGGAGACCGACCCCGGGCGCATATGGTTCCTCAACCGCTATTCCAAGACCTTCCCCGAGGAGGACCGCGCCGTGCTCTTCGAGACCCTCATGCGCGCCGGAGCCAATTCCGGCCTCTTCCGCAGCCCGCATATAATAATGAAGCTTTCCTATTATTTCGGCTCCCTCCGCTCCTTCTTCGACCCCGACGGCCTCTGGCCTGAAACGGAATGGGAAGGGCGGCTGAGAGCCCTGACCGAGAACTGAAAACTGACAACTGATAACTGAAAGTTGGGATGGCGCAGGCAAAAAGAAAAGAAGCGGAGCTTTGCTCCGCTTCTTTAACTCACTTGTTAAATCCGAATTACACGATGCCCTGAGCCATCATGGCGTCGGCGACCTTCTTGAAGCCGGCGAGGTTGGCGCCCGCTACGAGGTTGTAGCCGAGACCGGCTTCCTCAGCAGCCTCCATGGAGGCCTTGTGGATGTTCTTCATGATGGTGACGAGCTTCTGATCGACTTCCTCAGCGGCCCAGGAGAGACGCTCGGAGTTCTGGCTCATCTCAAGACCGGAAACGGCAACGCCGCCCGCGTTGACAGCCTTGGAGGGGGCAACGATCATGCCGGGCTGCTTCATCATGTGGAAGAGAGCCTCGTTGGTGGTGGGCATGTTGGCGACCTCGATATAGTACTTGGTGCCGTTGGCGATGATCTGGTTCGCTTCGTCCATGCGGATCTCGTTCTGATATGCGCAGGGCATGCAGATGTCGGCCTTCTGGCCCCAGGGCTTCTGGCCGGGGAAGAACTGAACGCCGAACTTATCGGCATAATCCTGGACCTTATTGCGGCCGGAATTACGCATTACGAGCATGTAGTCGAGCTTCTCCTGAGTGCAGACGCCGTCGGGATCGTAGATGTAGCCGTCGGGACCCGCGAGGGTGATGACCTTAGCGCCGAGCTGCATGGCCTTGGTGCAGACGCCCCAGGACACGTTGCCGAAACCGGAGATGGCGATCTCCTTGCCCTCGATGGTGTCGTTCTCATGCTTGAGGACCTCGCAGAGATAGTAGACAGCGCCGAAACCGGTCGCCTCGGGACGAATGAGGGAGCCGCCGAAGCTGATGCCCTTGCCGGTGAGAACGCCGTTCTCATAAGCGCCGCGGATCTTCTTATACTGGCCGAACAGGAAGCCGATCTCACGGCCGCCTACGCCGATATCGCCGGCGGGAACGTCGACGTTGGGACCGATGTGACGCTGGAGCTCAGTCATGAAGCTCTGGCAGAAACGCATGATCTCGGCGTCGGTCTTGCCGTTGGGATCGAAATCGGAGCCGCCCTTACCGCCGCCCATGGGGAGGGAGGTGAGGCTGTTCTTGAAGGTCTGCTCGAAGCCTAAAAACTTCATAACGGAGAGGTTAACGTGGGAAGCGAAGCGCAGGCCGCCCTTGTACGGACCGATGGCGCTGTTGAACTGTACGCGGAAACCGCGGTTGACCTGGACCTTGCCCTCACGGTCGACCCAGGGTACGCGGAACTCGATAACGCGCTCGGGCTCAACGAGGCGCTCGAGCAGACCGGCTTCCTGATACTCGGGGTGCTTCTCGATCATGGGTTCGAGGGAACGAAGAACTTCCTCAACGGTCTGAATGAACTCAGGCTCATGAGCGTCGCGTGCGCGAACCTTTGCGATGACGTCTTCAATGTAAGCGTTCATTGTATAGATATCCTCCATAAAAAAATAGTTGGATTGAAAGGGCAAACCCCATCATTCTTATTATAATATCCTCTTTTTCATTGTCAACAGAATATTCAAAATATACTTGTTTGATTTGGATTTTTACGGGCAAAAAAAGGGGCAGGAATGAAGTTGACCCGTACAAAAAGGTCACCCCTCAGTCAGCTAACGCTGACAGCTCCCCTTGACAAGGGGAGCCAGCCGCCCGTTCTCCGCCTTCCCAACCATTCACCGGATGGTCAAAATCGCCTTCGGCGACCGGTCCCGGGGCGGACTGTTCGCTTCGCTCTCAAGGCCGCCCGGCTCATACCTTTTCAAGCATCCACCGGATGCTTGAAATTGCTACGCAACCGGTATTCGCCCCCTCATCCGTCATTTCTCACTTCGTTCGAAATGCCACCTTCTCCACCCGCTTCGCGGGGGCGAAGGAAGGGCGCTCCGGCCGACCTCAAGCCCTGCACTGCGCTCAAGCCGTAAATGCGCGCAGGCCTCCCGGCTTCTCCCCCCTTTTAAGGGGTGGAGAAGCTGTCAGCTTTGCTGACTGATGAGGGGGCGTTCAAAAGCAATTACAGCTTCCGTATCCGGGAATGGACTATCGTCTTTTTCATGCTTGAAAAAGAATCCCTGCGCATCCCGGGGCGGACTGCTGTTCCTGCGGAACAGGCTGCCGCCCGGCTCATACCTTTTCA
>CAMZFO010000154.1 GCA_947306125.1 uncultured Clostridia bacterium
GGGAGGTGGCAGACAAGCCGCAGGCTTGGCTGACGGAAGGGTGGAAACCCGGGAAGAAATAAAGCGATTTACCAGATATCCTCCCTTATCATCGGCATGCTCATGCACCTGGGGCCGCCGCGGCCCCCGCTTTGCCTCCCCTTGTCAAGGGGAGGTGGCAGACAAGCCGCAGGCTTGGCTGACGGAAGGGTGGAAACCCGGGAAGAAATAAAGCGATTTACCAGATATCCTCCCTTATCATCGGCATGCTCATGCACCTGGGGCCGCCGCGGCCCCCGCTTTGCCTCCCCTTGTCAAGGGGAGGTGGCAGACAAGCCGCAGGCTTGGCTGACGGAAGGGTGGGAAACCCGGGAGGAACGATGCTATTTTACCAGATATCTTCCCTTATCATCGGCATGCTCATGCACCTGGGGCCGCCGCGGCCCCTGGAGAGCTCGCCGCCGGGGATGGGATTGACGTGCACGCCGGCCTTGTCCAAAAGCTCGTTCGTGACGTGATTGCGGTCGTAGGTGATTATGTTGCCGGGGGCGATGGCGAGGGAATTGGAGCCCATGTTCCAATGCTCGCGCTTATAGACGATATCGTTCCCGCCGCCCATTTCGATAAAGCTGACGTGATCCAGATGCAGCGCGCGCTCCAGTATGCGGTCCACGCCGTCGGTGGTGCGGGTGACGGTCACTCCGCCGTTGCCCGCGGGGGTGAGCTCGTAAACGTCGAACCACTTGTGCGCCATGCAGGGGTGGGCGAGGAACTTGTCGTAGTCCACGTGGGTCATAAGCACGTCAAGGTGCATATAGGTGCGGCTCTGCGGGTTCTTGAAGAGGAGCACCTTCTCATAGCCCCTTGTGAAAAGGGTCTTGGCGAGCTTTTCGATGGCCGCCTCGGTCGTCCTTTCGCCGCAGCCGATAGCCACGCACTTATCCGAGAGCGCCAGCACGTCGCCGCCCTCTATGGGGCAGCCGCAGTTGTAATCGTAAAGCAGATCGACCTTGCCCGCGCCGAATTTCTCCGCGTACTTGTGCAGATAGCGGATGAACAGGGTCTCGCGCATGCGGGCGGGCATGCTCATTGCGGAAATGGCAAGCCCTGTGCCGATGGAAAAGCTGATGTCCCTCGTGAAATAGATATTGGGCAGGGGATCGGTCACGAAGGGGTAATCGTCCTCTATGACGGCCTGAATGGGCTTGGGCTCGATATCCTTAAGATCGGCCCTCGTGATGCCCTTGGCGACAGCGTCGAAGAGCCCCTCGGAGGGGACGGAGAGCAGATATTCGCGCACGGCGGGCTGCAGAGAATCGCCCTTGACGCCTATTTCCACGAAATCCTCGATGAAAGCGCGGCGGACGGGATCGTCCTCCACGACCTTCGCAAACTCCTTCTCGATGTATACGACGTCGACTCCCGCATCCCTCAAAATGCCGGCGAAAACGTCGTGCTCGCGCCCGGCCATCTCAACGTCGGGAGTGTCCTCGGCAAGCATGCGCTCCAAAAAATCGGGCATCAGATTGGCAAGCTCAACACCGGGGCGGTGCAGCATGACCCTCTTCAAAGGCCCGATCTCAGACTTTACGTTTATATAGCCCATGGAAAAACCTCCATACATTTTTTGACATTTCATTATACACCGTAAAGCCGCTCCCCGTCAAGACGAGCGGCGCCGTTCACCAGATAAAATTCGATTTGAGCATCTCGCCGTTGTCTATGAGGATATCCTCGCCCGTTATGGAGCGGTTTACTGCGGTGAGGTAATAGGCAAGCTCGGCGATCTCATCGGACTCCGCCCATTTGTTGAGCAGCGTCTCGTTTTTCACGGCCGTATAAAGCTCCGGGCTCTCAAGTATGTGCCGGTTCGAATCCGTTATCACCCCGCCGGGGGAGATGCTGTTGCAGGTGACGCCCCGCTTTGCAAGCGAAAGCGCCATGTTCTTCATGTACCCCACGAGGCCCGCCTTGCTGGCGACGTAATATGGGAACTCCGCGCCGTTCCGCGCCGAGGCCGAGGCGATGAAGAGCACGGACTTCAAAACGGGGCTCTTCGTGAAGCGCTCGGCAAAGCGTATGGCGCCCTTGAGGTTGACCTCGATCGCGTCCGCCTCCTCGAGCGTGCCCGCGCAGGATACGACTATCTCCGCGTCGGGGATATCCGGCAGTACGTTTTCCTTCAGATCGCAGATAAAATGCGTATACGCGCGGCGCGTAAAGGGCGCGGGCTTTATATCGAGCCCGAAAACCTCAAAGCCCGCGTCAAGAAAACGCTCCGCAATGGCCCTGCCTATGCCGCTCGAAGCGCCGCTTATAATTGCTCTCATACCGTTTCCTTTCTCAGCTCTTCAGCGCGCAAAGCCATTATGCGGCGGGATATGCGGTAGCCCATGGGGGAGAAGACTATCTCGAAAAGCAGCTCCATGACCGCGCCGGTCAGAGCGCAGGTGAAGCACTGCAGAAGGCTCCAGCCGAAGAAGAGCCTGCTGACTATGAGCGCGAAAATGAGGTTGTCCGCAAACTGGCCTATGAAAGTGGAAACGTAGCTGCGCAGAGCGAACGTGCCGAAGCCCTGCTTCTGCCCGGTCAGCTTTCCTATGCCGTAATTCAAAAAATTGTTTATGAGCGCGGAGCAGACGAAGGCTGTCGAGCTGCCGAGTATCACGTACCAGGTGCCGCCGAAGGTGCCGTCCAGCGCGCGGTTGATGACCGCCTCGCTGCCCTCGACGAAGCTTTCGCCCCAAACTCCGGGTATGCGGCTTGCGATGAAGAATATGAGCGCCATCAGAAGGTTAAGCCCCAGCGCCGCGAACGAGGCGAGCGAGGCCGCCCGCGGGCCGAAGCAGTGGGTCATGACGTCCATGGAGAGGAAGGTGAACCACGAAAACAAAATACCGCAGTCCAGCGCCAGCCAGTCAAGCCCGGTGTTGATGCTCTTGTTCGCCAGCAGATTCATTCCCACAACGGAGAGTATCATCAGCGAAAGGAGTACGGGGGGGACGGTGCGCAGCATACTGCGGAATTCGGTAAATGCCTTTTTCATTATTCGGTTGCTCCTTGTTTTTTGGTATACGGTGGTTTCCAAGAGACACCGTTTTTGCCGGGCTTTTTCCGGCTCGGGCATTATAACACGCGGGCAATGAAAATGCAAGACGGAAAAAGGAATGTGCACCAAGGGTGCACCAACGGGGAAGGCCGGATGCCGGTGCGGCGACTTGCCAAAAACCTTCCCTTGGGGGTTCAACTCCGATTGCCGAAGGCGATTTTGACCATCCTGTGAATGGTCAAAAAGGAGTTGAACGGGCGGCAATCTGTTCCGCAGGAACAGGAGCCCGCCCTCCGGGGACCGCGAGGAACGAGCGGTGGATGAGGGTAAGAGCCGGAATGCCACTGACCCAGGTTTCGTGCTCAAAGTGCTTTCACCCTCATCCGTCGCCTGCCACCTTCCCCGCAAGGGGGAAGGCCGGATGCCGGTGCGGCGACTTGCCAAAAGCCTTCCCTTGGGGGTTCAACTCCGATTGCCGAAGGCGATTTTGACCATCCTGTGAATGGTCAAAAAGGAGTTGAACGGGCGGCAATCTGTTCCGCAGGAACAGGAGCC
>CAMZFO010000155.1 GCA_947306125.1 uncultured Clostridia bacterium
TGCGCCTAATGAAGTAAAGACGCCCGCGTGAATAATGCTCACAGCATTCCTTCATCAGCGAAGCGTATTCATTTTACCCCTGTATCCACGCTCTTCTGTCTATCGCGGGGCCGGTCGTGGTGGTGCCGTCGTTTGAAACGTGATGCTTATCGGCGGTGAACATATACCAGGTGAACCATTCGGGCTGGTAATAGACCTCGGCGGTGTTGTCGCACCAGGTCACGTCCACGTAATAGCTGCCCTGATCCAGCGTGACTATATCCCAGAAGTGCATATTTTCGTCGTTGAAGGCGTTGCGCACGCGGCGGCAGTCGAGATCCGCCATGCGGCAGAGGTATTCGAAGCCCAGCGCGTAGCCCTGACAGATGGAGTAGCCGTTCACGACGGCTCCGTAGGCGCAGGTGGCATAGCGCGGGACCTCGCCGTGCACGTGGCAATAGACCGTGTTTATGGAGATATAGTAGGCGAGCACGCGGTATTTGTCGATGACGGAGAAATCCTCCGGCACGAGGCTCGCGACGTAAGCGCCGACCGCGTTGAAGGCCTCGGCCTGCGCCTTCACCTCTTCCATATCCTCCGCGGGGCGCAGATAGCGTCCCTCGGGCAGGAAATAGAGCGAGCTCCAGCCGTCCTCCTGCTTCTGCACCGTGAAGTATATCTCTATCTCCGGGTGGTCGAAGAGCAGCGCCTCGAGCGCGTTCTCCACGCTTTCGTCGCTCCCCGCGGGCGAGACGGGCTCGAACGCCTGCGCGGCCTCGAGCATCTCGTCGTAAAGGGCGGCCTCCTCCTCTGAAAGCTCGGCGCGCTTGTCGGCGGGCACGAAGGGGTGCGCGGCGGAATCGAAGGGGATGGGGTTCTCGAGTATGAATTCTATCGCCTCATCCATCCTGCCCTCGGCAAGCTCCATCTGCTCCATGGCGTATACGCCGGGAGTCTCGGTCGGAGCCGCGGTCGCGGCCTCGGTCGGCAGAGCTGTTGGCTCGGGAGTCGGCGCGGCGGTCAGCTGAGCCGTTGGCTCGGCCGTTGGCTCGGCCGTTGGCTCGGCCGTGGGCTCGGGAGCGATCAGCTCCATCAGCGCGCACCCGCTCAGAAGCATGAGCAGAAGGAGCGCGGGTATAAGCAAAAATCTCTTCATTGGCATTTTCCTTTGGTTTACAGCGGTTTATAACGCCCTTCCGAAGGGCGAATCGCCCGTTTCGGCGGTGTATATCTCGCAGTCGAGGCCGGTCTCGGCCTTGTAGACGGCGGTTATCCGGCGGACGGCTTCCCGGGCGGCGTTTTTACGGCAGAGCGCTATCGCACAGCCTCCGAAGCCCGCGCCCGTCATGCGCGCTCCGAGCACGCCCTCCTGCTCCTCCGCGGCGCGCACGATGGAGTCGAGCTCGCGCCCGGTGACCTCGTAATCGTCCCTTAATGAGGCGTGCGAGGCGGAAAGGAGGCTGCCGAAGAGCGCGGCGTCGCCGACCCCGAGCGCCTCGGCCGCGGCAAGCGTGCGGGCGTTTTCGGTGACGGCGTGGCGCGCGCGGCGGAAAACGGCGGGGGGAAGGGCGTCCTTCGCCTCCGCAAGCGCCTCCGGCGTGACGGTGCAGAGCGAGGGGAAGCAGGCCTCAAGGCGCTCGTTTATGAGCCGCAGAGCGAGCTCGCATTCGGCGCGGCGCTCGTTGTATTTGGAATCCGCAAGCCGGCGGGGCTTCTTGGTGTTCATTATGAGCAGCACGTTTTCCCCGAGATCGAAGGGGAAATAGCCGTGCTCCAGCGTGTGCGTGTCGAGCAGCAGCGCGCAGTCCTTCCGCCCGAGGGCGCAGACGAACTGATCCATTATGCCGCAGTTGACCCCCGCGCATTCGCGCTCGGCGGCGAGCGAGAGCTTGGAGGCGGTCACTCCGTCAAGGCCGAGCCCGTAAAGCCCGGAAACGACGGCGCAGGTCAGCACCTCGAGCGAGGCGGAGGAGGAGAGCCCGGAGCCGCGGGGCAGGCTGCCGCAGACGGCCATGGAGAAGCCGCCGAAGGAGTACCCGGCGCGGATGAGCTGCGCGGCGACGCCAAGGGCGTAGGCGGCCCAGCCGAAGCGCGCAAAGGCAGCGGGCTCGAGGGGGAGCGAGGCAAGCTCGGATAAGGCGAGCCTTACCTCTTCGCCCGGCATATCGGCGGAGGCGAGGCGTATGACGCCCTCCTCGCGCGCGGCCGCGGCGTAAGTGCCCAATGAGAGCGAGCAGGGCAGCACCCTGCCGCCGTTGTAATCGACGTGCTCTCCGATGAGATTCACGCGGCCCGGTGCGAAAAAGAGCTCCGTGCCGCCCGAAAAGCGTTCTTCAAAAAGCCCGAGGGCGGTTTCTTCAAATCCGTTCATAGCCTCATTCCCTTCAAAAGGATCGCTCCATTATAGCACAAAACGCGGCGATAGAGAAGATGCGATTGCCAAAACCCGCAATTCGGTGTATAATCGAAAAAAATGGGGCGGTATGCCCTCGGGAAAGGAGGAAGGCATGAAGATATTCAAAAGGGTGCTCGCCGCGCTCGTGGCGCTCGCCGCCGTCGTCACGGCCTTCGTCCGCTTCCCGCTCCCGGACAGGATCGCCGCTTCCCATAAGGAGACGCCGCCTCCCGCCGCGATAAGCCGCTTTTACCGCGAATCGGAGGGCATACTGCTTGCCACCTGCATCCGCACCGCTCCCGCGGAGGATGGGGGATCCGTCGCCCGTATGCGCATCGACAGCGTGCTGGACGGGCAGGCGGAGGAGGGGGAGGTCGTCAGCATCCGCGCCGAGGCGGTCTCGGGCGCGCAGTACCTCCTCTATCTGGCTCCGCGCGCGGAGGAAGGGCAGGCGGAGGAGACGCTGCTCACCGGTCAGCCCCTTCCCGTCGAATCGGGCAGCGTCATGTACGAGGGGGAGCTGCTCCCCATATCCGCCATAGTGCGCGATATAGAGCGCCAGCGCGATATACTCACCGTCCCCTCGCAGACGGTCTTCTACGACAGCATCGAAAGCCTTGCCGCGGCCTGCGACGAGATAGTGATAGCGCGCGTGGTGGGCAAGAGCGAGCCCCGGGCGACCCTCTGCCGCTCCGCCGAAAAGGGCGCCAGCACTTTAAGCACCATAGAGCAGGTGTTTTTGACGGTGAAGGTGGAAAACGGGCTCTTCGGCGATCTTACCTACGGCGATAAGCTGAGCGTTGTGATAGAGCCCTATAACGTCCGCCCCGTGATAAACGCCGTCGACCTCAAGCCCAAAACGGTCGAGGCCCCGCCGGAGTCCTCGCCGGAGCTCGGCAGCGTATACATATTCTTCCTCCTCCGCAGCGAGGATAAAAAGAGCAGCTATTATTTCACCGTGAATCCCTACGAGGGCTGGGTGCTGCTCATAGGCGGCTCGGTGATACGTCCCTATTATAATACCGCGTTCTCCCGGACGAGCGACCTCACCCGCTTCGTTGAACGCCTGCAGGCGGCCCGGGAGGCGGAGTGAAAAGAGAGCCGCAAAGCCAATTCAGCATAAAAGAGTAAACCAAAGGGTGCATTCACTTAAGGAGATGCAGGTTTTCAGCCGATGAAACCCGCTAAAT
>CAMZFO010000156.1 GCA_947306125.1 uncultured Clostridia bacterium
GGGGCGCAAAAAGATACCTTTTGAGGCTGTGTATCTTTAAGTGAATGCGCCCAAGGCCCGACCCCTTTTTGCTTTAAGATCACTGCATATACTGCATGGTCTCGTTATAGATCATCTCAAAGCCCTCGTCGATATCGTCGATGAGCTTTTGGCCCTTCGCCTTATAATCGGCGGCGGTCTCCTCGTCAAGGCCGGAGACGTTGATGAGGACGTTCATCCATGCACCGTAAGCGGCGGCCTTTACGTTGAGCGCGCCTACGCCGAAATCGGAAGCGCAGTTGGTGTTGAACTTGCCGATGAGCTTCTTGCCCAGCTCCATGCCGTTATGGCAGAGCTCGAGGGTGTAAAGAGGAGCGTTGGTGGCGACAATGGTCGCGTCGTGTATGGCGGCCTTGCGGGCGGCCTTCTCCTCATCGGTCTCCTTGGGCATTTTGAAAGCGGCGGAGATCATATTGTAAGCGTCGGTATCGCGGTCGATCTGCGCGGTGAGCTCGGATACGATGGGCTTGCCCGCCTCTATGATCTCATTGCAGTTATCGACGAAATCGACGTACTTCTTGCGGCCGAGGGTGAGGCCGGCGACCATCGTGAAGAGGCCGACGCCCTGCGCGCCAACGAGAGCGGAAGCGCTTCCGCCGCCGGGAGCGGGCGCGTCGGAGGCAACGAGCTCAAGATAATCGGCTACTTGCATTTCGGTGAGTTTCATTTGACTGTAATTCCTTTCCTGATTACTTTTTCGGCTTTGTTGGTTCCCATACGGTAGACGAGATAATCGAGATCGTCCGCGTCCCAGATGACGAGATCGGCCTGCTTGCCGGGCTCGACGGTCCCGAGCGAATCGCCCCTGTTTACCGCGCAGGCGGCGTTGATCGTGACGGCGGAGAGCACTTCCTCCGGAGTCATGCGATACTTAAGATAAGCAAGGTTCATGCAGAGCTGCAGATCGTCCGAGGGGCAGGAGCCGGGATTGAAATCCGTGCATACGGCAACGGGGACGCCCGCCTCTATGAACCTGCGCGCGGGAGCAAACTCCTTGTTGAGATAGAGCGAGGTGCCGGGAAGCAGACAGGCGATCGTGCCGCCCCGCGCCATGGACGCGATACCGGCTTCGTCGACGGCTATGAGATGCTCCGCGCTTGTTGCGCCCATCTCGCCCGCGAGTACGGACCCGCCTATGGCGTCTATCTCGTCCGCGTGTATCTTGGTCCTGAAGCCGTAAGCCTGCCCGTAGGTGAGCATCTTGCGCGACTGCTCGACGTCGAAAACGCCGGTCTCGCAGAAGACGTCCACGAACTCGCAGAGCTCGTCGTCGGCGACCTTGGGCAGTATCTCGGTGCAGATGAATTCGATATACCCGTCGGGATCGCCTTTGAACTCGGGAGGAACGGCGTGCGCAGCCATGAAGGTGGGGACCACGTTAAAGCCTCCCTCTTCATTAAGACGGCGTATCACGCGGAGCTGCTTGAGCTCTGTCTCGACGTTCAGGCCGTACCCGCTTTTTGCCTCGACGGTGGTTATGCCGTGATCGAGCATCTCGGAGAGCGCCTTTTCGGCCCTTCCGTAAAGTTCGTCCTCGGAGGCAGACCTCGTGGCCTTCAGAGTGTTCAGAATGCCGCCTCCGGCCTGCAGTATCTCAAGATAACCTGCGCCGCGGAGCTTCAGGGGCACCTCATGCTGACGCCAGCCGCCGAATATGAGATGGGTATGCGCGTCGATAAGGCCCGCTGTCACGAGCCTGCCTCCGGCGTCGATCACGTTATCGCAGGCGGGAGCCGCGTCGTTATCGTAAACTGCCTGTATCGTCTCCTCATTGATGAGCACGGCGCAGTTCCTTCTGATCTCGACGCCCGAATGCTGCGCCGCGCCGCAAAGAGGAGAGTTCCCCTTTGCGGTAGCGAGCATACCTATGTTTTTAATGAGCAGCATGTTCATCAGAGCATGTAATTCTCGATGACCTGCTTATCGAAGTCGAAGCCCTCGAGCTGGAGATAGTATTCGGCGGAATCGATGAGAGCCTTCATCGGGGTGAGGCCTATGATCTCTGTGCCGGTGACCCACACGCCCCAGCGCCTTGCCTCGGCCTTGGTGACCTCGACGACGCGGTAAAGCGGAGTGCGGTTGAAATCGGTCATATTGATGGAGACCTGAGCGTACTTCCTCTCGGGAGTGCCCTTTTCGGGATCGGCGGGGATCTCGATAAGGAAGCCGTTGGACTTGACGCAGTCGAAGCCGCCGTTCTTGCGGCGGATGACCTTAGCGATGGACTTGGCTATCTCGACGTTATCGGTGGAAAGATTGATATTGAACGCGACGAGAGGCATACGGCATCCGACGGCAGTGCAGCCCGCGGTGGGATGGCAGAAGGCGCCGCCGAAATCGGGTGTCCACATGGGATCCTTTACCTTTTCGGGCATGGCCTCGAACTGGCCCTTGCGGATATCGGCAAGGTTCACGCGGTGCGGAGCGGAAGCGGAATCCTCATAAAGGAACACGGGAACGCCCGCTTCGTCCCAGATGCGTTGACCGAGCACTTTTGAATACTCGACGGTCTCCTCCTTGGTGCAGTCCTTGAGAGGGATAAGGGGGCACACGTCGACGGCGCCCATCCTGGGATGCTCGCCCTTATGATGGGTAAGGTCGATAAGCTCCTTCGCCTTCTTGGCAAGCGCGACGGCGGCGTTAATGACGCCCTCGGGATTGCCCATGAAGGTTATGACGCTGCGGTTATGGGAAGCGTCGCTGGAGTAATCGAGCAGAGTAACGCCGGCGGTGTTCCTGATCTGATCGACGCAGGCCTCAATGACCTCGTGATTCCTGCCCTCGGAAATATTGGGTACGCATTCGATGATCTTTGCCATGATTTTATATCTCCTTACACATTAAAGTATTTCTTACATATCCTCCGTCATCTTCTCAATGAGAGCGTCATCGACAAGATACGGAATGGTGATCTGAGCTTCGCCCTGATGCTTTTTGTTGTACTCCATGCTGGTCTCGATGGAGGCGGGGTTCCTTGCCCACGCCCTGCGGGCTACGCCGCCCATTACGTCCCACATCATCGCGGAACGGATAATGTTGTCGATCCTCTCGGAGCCGTCCAGAACGAGGCCGAAGCCGCCGTTGATGGACTTGCCGATGCCCACGCCGCCGCCGTTATGGAGCGCGCAGAGGCTCATGCCGCGCGCGGCGTTGCCGGCGAAGCACTGCACGGCCATATCCGCCATCACGTTGGAGCCGTCCTTGATATTTGCGGTCTCGCGGAAGGGGGAATCGGTGCCGGAAACGTCGTGATGGTCGCGGCCGATCATGACGGGACCGATCTTGCCCTCACGCACCATCTCGTTGAAGCGGAGAGCGATCCTCGTGCGGCCCTCGGCGTCCTGATACAGTATGCGCGCCTGGGTGCCGACGACGAGCTTGTTCTTCTCGGCGTCGCGGATCCAGTTGTAGTTGTCCCTGTCCTGGAAGCGGCGGTTGGGATCGATGCAGTCCATAGCCGCATGGTCGGTGGCGATAAGATCCGACTCCTTGCCGGAAAGGCAGACCCAGCGGAA
>CAMZFO010000157.1 GCA_947306125.1 uncultured Clostridia bacterium
ACACCGAAAGTACTGTGCTGGCGACGGCATGGAAGGATAGGCAGCTGCCGGATTCCAAAGGAAAAGCAGAGACGATCTCGTCTCTGCTTTTTCTTTCCTTTGAAACCCGTCAGCGCCTATCGCTTCCATGCCCGAGCAAGCTTCGCAAGCGAAGCTTGCTGCGGCAAGAATCCGGTCAGCCAACACCAAAGGGCGCTCGATCCATTTTTGCCCTTTCACTTTCGAAGAAATCCGCATCTGCCGGATTCTTGGGAGCAAAAGACAAGTGCAGCTTGGCTTTTGCTCGGGCGACAGGCATGGAAGGATAGGCAAACAATCTCAATAAGCAAACCGCAGGTATTCGCCCCCTCATCAGTCATCCTCGCTGCGCTCGGCTGACAGCTTCTCCACCGGCGGGGAGAAGCCTTTTGGCCGGTTTCCGCGCCGACACAGCTCCTTCCCCTACAGAGGGGAAGGGGGACCGCGAGGAACGAGCGGTGGATGAGGTGGTGGAAATTATTGATCTGACCTAATTTTGTGTACCGCCCGCGGGGAGAAGCCTTTTGTCCCATTCCCGCTCACAACTCTCAGTTCTCACTCCTCAGCTCCCATCTCTCTCGCCCTCTTGATTTTTCCGCGTACATACTCCATAATATAAACGATAAATGAACGGACGCGCCGGACCGTCAAAAGGAGGAGCGACATGGATGAGATTAGGCCCGCTGCTTTGGCCGATGCTTTCCGCCTTGCGGAGATAGAGGTATTCAATTACCGCCTGAATTTCTACCCCATATTCAGGACAGACAAGTATTTCTTTTCCGAGCTTACCGTACCCGTTTTGACGGAAGAGTACCGAGCCGAACCTAAGCTCATTGAAAACAGCTTCGTTTACGACGACGGCATAATAAAGGGCTTCATCAGGCTGGACGGCAGTTATATCGAGAAGCTTTTCGTCGAGCCCGTGTTTCAGCGGCAGGGGATAGGCGGAGCGCTTCTCGATCACGCGGTGCGCACGGCGGGCGCGAACAGCCTTCTGGTGCTCGAAAAGAACCCCGGCGCAATACGATTCTATGAGCGGCACGGCTTCCGAGTTACGGAGGAGCGCCGGCGGGTGAACGACACGGAGGAATTCTTCATCGTGATGAGGCGCTGAAAAGGGCGCCCGCACCTATAGATAAATTAATGCACAAGGACATGAGAGAACAAAAGGACGCAGAGAAAACGATAGAGCTTGCGTTTGAGCAGCACTATGACGCGCTTTTCCGTTATTGCCTCGCCTGCCTTGACGGCGATGAACAGGCGGCTATGGACGCCGTTGAAAACGTATTCATCATCACCAAGGAGAAGGCGGAGGTCTTTGAAGCGGTCAAGGACAGTAAGCGCTGGCTTTTCACAACTGCAAGGAACACCGTTCGCAACATACAAAGGTCCCGCCGCTCATATCGCCGGAGGTACGTTTTGTTTGAGCCGGCGGTGCTTTCGGCGAGCAGATTCGGGGACGGCACGCCGCTCCAAGCATGGGAAAAGAAGCTTGCTTCCGTGTTTTCCGCGGAGGATGAAGCGCTTGCGGAGACGGAAATACCGGATGAGGAGATCGAAAGCATAAAGGAGCTGCTTCTGGAGTCGCTGAATGAGGATGAGCGCGGATTGGTGATCGCAAGATTTCAGGAGGGCGTATCGCCGGACGAGCTTTCAAAGCGCCTCGGCATATCGAAGGACGCCGTCCGGATGCGGATAGCGCGGATCTCGATAAAGCTGACGGAAAGGATCGAAATATATTTTGAAAATCAGCGTTCGTTTTGAATTGTGAGGACACTTATTAAATGAGGTGGATATGAAGAACCGGTTTCTGACAAGCAAGGACTACGCGAAGCTTGCAGCAAGGGCGAAGCGTATTCTGGACCGAGAGCTGTCAAAACCCTCCCGGGAGTGGGACGAAGCGCTCATTCGCGAGTGCGAGGAGACCATGCGCCTCTGCGCCGGGAAGGGAAGCGCCGCGCGCGACAGCGTGAGGGCGGCAAAGCTCCCGTCCTTTGGCTTGCGCAAAGCGCTTATCGTCATGCTGTCGGTGCTTGCCGCGCTTGCACTTTCCGCGTCCGTCGCGCAGGCGGCGGGGATCAGGGTCTGGTCGGCGCTCCTGCATTGGGACGCCGGGTATCTTATGGTTGATTACCCGACTCAGTCAACCGAGGTCCCCGATTACTGGACGGAAGGCAATAACGGACCGGTAGAGGAAGAGGATCCCGAGCGTGTGCGGTTCGATTCCGCCGAGGAGCTAAGGGCATTCCTGAGTGATATGGCGGCCCCGAGCGGTGAGCCGGGGGAGGGAGACGCCCGGCTAACGCCCGAGACGGACGGGCAAAGCGCCACGAGGAAGAGGATACTCTGCCCCGGCAGCGAGTTCGACGGGCAATTCGAATTTGCCCAATTCATGGGCTATGAATACATGGGTGTGGTCCGTATCGAGTATCTGTTTGACGGCGCTCCGCTGCATATCGACACGACCTATTCCGATGCGGCCGGCGATGAGGAGAGCTTCAGTTATACGCTCAGGATCAGGGACGATTTCGATTCCGTATTCGACAAGCAGATCTGCGGTACGAACTGCGCCTTCGCGGAAGGAGACGGCGAAAGCGCGTGCTATTTCAGGTTTGGAGACGGTTTCTACTATATCAGCGGCGGCGTTGGCCTGGATACGATGGAGAAGGTAGTCGCAAGTATGCTCGAGGGATCGTAGAAGGGAGAGGAATGAACCTGTGAAAAAAATAATTTTTGCGTTGCTTACGCTCGTTTTCCCGGCAGCCATCTTTTCGGGCTGCATCGGGCCGAACTCCGTCTATACCGACGTGGGGCACGCGGAAAGCTATTGGTGGGTGGACAAGCCCTCAGATTACTGTGTCAGTTTCATTGGCTTCGATCTGATGCCGGTGAAGGAATCCAACGCGCAGATCACGGATTATTACTTCCGTGTCCAACCCACTCTGCTTGACGATACCATTCAGCTGTATCTGAACTGCGTCTATTCCGACGAGGACTACGCCGCGGAGGTAAACAGGCTCAAAAACCTTAACTGCATCGGTCATTTTTCCGATGATACAAGGGTCCCCGAAACGGTTTATTCCGATGGTTCGACGGTCGTTGAAGAGTATCGCAACGAAACAAGGTATTATGATGACGATACGTTCAATTACCCTGCTTACGTTCAGGACTTGGAGTGGGGAAGAGCTTGCGAATACGCCCTTTTGAATGAAGCGGAGCACAGGATCGTTTATGTCTATCTGCAGTTCGAGTATAGAAGCGGTATCAAATTCAACAAAGAGTATCTGCCAAAGAGCAATGGCGTGAGCATATACGCTCCGTAATGGCTGCAGGCAGTATCAAATTAATCGATCATTCATATGGAGGTAATAATGGAAGAAAACAAGAGGTGTGCTCTGTGTGGAGCCAAGGTGCTCACAAGCGAGGAGTCCTGCCCTAACTGCGGCTCGGGGAGCTTCACCCAAACGGACGGAGCCGCGGCGGCTGAGGCGGCCAGGATGGCGGAGGCGGAAA
>CAMZFO010000158.1 GCA_947306125.1 uncultured Clostridia bacterium
TCAAAAAGGAGTTGAACGGGCGGCCTTGTGAGCGAAGCGAACAGTCCGCCCCGGGGCCGGTCGCCGAAGGCGATTTTGACCATCCTGCGAATCCATCCTTCGGATACCCAAAAAGGAGTTGAACGGGCGGCAATCTGTTCCGCAGGAACAGGAGCCCGCCCTCCGGGGACCGCGAGGAACGAGCGGTGGATGAGGGATGCTTCCGGGCAAGCGTGACGTTTGGCCTGGGAAGGGACGACCCTTCCGTCTTTTCGCCCGATGGGCGAAAATCCACCTCCCCTCACGGGAGGGGAGGCAGGGTGCTCGGGCCAACCTCGAGCCCTTGACCGCACTCAAACGAAACAGGTGCAGCGACCAAAGCCTTTGCCGAGAAACGCAGGTGCGGCGGCCGACCAAAGGCTTCCCCCCGCCGGCGGGGAAGCTGGCGGCGAAGCCGACTGAAGGGCTGCTTGTTCGAGAAGCTTCAGTGCGGCCGACCAAAAGGCCGCCCTTGTTAAGGGAGGCTGTCAGCCGAGCAGCGCGAGGATGACTGGAGGGTGACGCGGAGCGCGGTTTGCAGCCGGCCCCGGGATCGAGCAGCGTTCCATCCCGGGCATAAAAAGATCCGGGAGCCATCCGTGCTCCCGGATCGTCTGTATGCGGAAAAACAGTATTTTGCTTGGTAAAAGCGGCTCCTTATTTCTGCTCCACCCTGATGCACACGAGCCCGACCAGGAAGGAGATGAAGCCCGCTATGAACAGGGCGAGCACCACGAAGAAGTGGTAATGATAGGGCTCCCTGTAGGTGTTGAACTTGTGCGCGTAGGGGCCGTCCTGATCCATATGGAAATAGATCTCCATGAACGATACGGCGATCATCAGCACGGCGAGCACCACGAGGATTATTCCGAATATCTTTTTAGACGACATGATAGACCTCCTTTATAAGCCCGTGTTCCCGGCTCAATACCTCTTCTCGAACCCGCAGTTGTCGCAGCGCCAGCGGGGCTTTTTGGTCTTGCCCACTCTGCCGGTCATGTTTCCGCCGAAGGTGCCGCGGATGGGGGCGCTGGAGAAGGGGTTCACGGCGTTTGCGCTTGACTCGGCGCCGTATTTGGGCTCCTCGGGTATGCAGCGCCAGCCGTCAGACTTGCCGCACTTGGGGCAGGCGGCGGGGATCTTCTTTGCAAAAAGTTTGCCGAACATGGTTTTATACCTCTTTCCGATTATTTTTTGATGAGTATGCTGTAACTTACGCCGTGCTTCGCGGCTTAATACTCGCTTTCATGACCGCAGTTATCGCAGCGGTAATGCAGCTTCTTGCCGCCGGGTTTCGGCAGATCCTGCGCGTATGTGCCGCGCAGCGGCGCACCCATATGGAGCTTTGCCGGCGTGGGCGCTTCCCCGCGCTGCGGGACCTCTACGGGCGCCATATGCCAACCGTCAGCCTTGCCGCACTTGGGGCAGGCAGCGGGGATCTTCTTTGCAAACAGTTTGCCGAACATGGCTTTATACCCTTTCCGATCGTTTTTGATGAGTATATTATAACTCCCGCCGGGCGGGGTTTCAATGTAAACGGCGTAAGGACTTTGTAAAGATCGTGTAAACTCTTCGAAGAAAGCAAAGAAAAGGGAGAGGAACGCTCCTCTCCCGGTCAATGATCGGTTTACTTGAACAGCTTCTTGCACAGCCACACCACCAGGCACGCGCCGACTATCGAAAGGATTATGCCGGTCACCCAGCCTCCGCCGACGCCGATGAGATTGCCAATGAGGCCGCCGACGAGACCGCCGACGAGGCCGAATATGATGTTCTTCAAAATACTGCCGCTGTCGCCGCCCATTATCTTATTCGCGGCAAAGCCGCAGAGAGCGCCTATCACGAGCTCTATCAAAAGCTTCCAGACCATAACGCGCCTCCCTGATTATTTGAAGTACCTGTCGAGCAGCCCTTTCAGCGCCTTTCCGTGCCTTGCCTCGTCGCGGGCCATTTCATGCACGGTGTCATGGATGGCGTCAAGGCCCAGCTCTTTCGCGCGCTTTGCAAGGTCGGTCTTGCCGGCGGTGGCGCCGTTCTCGGCGTCAACGCGCAGCTCGAGGTTCTTCTTGGTGCTGTCGGTGACGACTTCGCCCAGGAGCTCGGCAAACTTGGCGGCGTGCTCCGCCTCTTCCCAAGCGGCCTTCTCCCAATAGAGGCCGATCTCGGGATAGCCCTCGCGGTGAGCGACTCTGGCCATCGCAAGATACATACCGACCTCGGTGCATTCGCCGTTGAAATTGGCCCTGAGATCGTTGAGGATATCCTCACGGACGCCCTGAGCAACGCCGACGACGTGCTCGGCGGCCCAGCTCATCTCTTCCGCCTGCTCCTTGAACTTGGAGCCGGGGACCTTGCACTGGGGGCAGAACTCGGGGGGAGTGGGGCCGACGTGAACGTACCCGCATACGGGGCAAACCCATCTTTTATTCATGATACAAACCTCCGTTTATAAGATTTTTATTTACGCGGCGCGCCTTTAGCGGAGCCGTCCGCAACTTTATTATATACTGGAGAAAAATCCTTGTCAATGCTTGAAATAGAGCTTTCCGGGGGTGACTTCGATATTTCCGTGCGTGAACACGTTCGCCGGGGTCTCCATTGCGTAGCTCGATATGACGCCGATATTGAGGGGCAGATAGTAGCCCTCGCCGTCGTGCTGCATATCGGAGGCTGCGGGGAGCTTATTGACGCGATACTTGATGCGCACCATGGGGCCCGCCGCGTTGAGACCGCCGTGGGTGAACGTGGTGAGCGCCATTGAAACGACGGAGTAGTGCTTGCCCGCCTCGCCGTAGTAATTGGGAGCGGATTGGCCGACGTAATCGAGATTGCCGAAGAAGGCGGGGATGTCGGAGCTCTCGTCGTCCTCCTCGTAAGCGGCGTTGATCGCGGCGATGATGCCGCCGGTCCAGGTCGCGGAGAACTCGATGGGCTCAATGAACTCGGGATCGTACTCCACGAGCCACTGGGCGGCGTAGCTGTGGCTGTCCTCGTTGACGAGGTCGAGCGTCCAGAAGAAGGTCTTGCCGACGCTCAGACCGCTGCAGTCGACGGTCTGACCCGCGTACTGCACGGAATAGCTGTTGGGTACTTCGGGGGTGGGGATATACGTGCCCGGAGCCTGCGCCGGCTTGGGAGTCGGAGTGGGCTTGGGGGTGTTGGTGGGCTTGGGAGTGGTCGGCGGGAAGGCCGAGGGGTTCGCCGTCGGCAGAGTGGGAAGGCTCGGCGAGGGCGTATTGCCCGGCGAGTCGGTCTTTACCGGCGAGTCGGTCTTCGCGGGGCTCTGCGTGCCGGAGGTCGGCGCGGCGGTGCCCGTGGGAGCGGGGGTGCCGGAGGCCGGAGCGGTAACGGCGGGAGCGCCGGCAGGGGTCGCGGTGGGACCC
>CAMZFO010000159.1 GCA_947306125.1 uncultured Clostridia bacterium
AAAAGCTGATACACGCAACAAAGCCCGCGAAAATGCGGGCTTTGTCAGTAATCTGGGCGCCGGGGTTTTGCCCCGGCGCCGTTTTCATATTTATGCGTTTATTCAGCTCCTATCTCAAAACCATCGAGCCACTTCGAGGCCGCCTCGCAAACGCCGCGCAGGCACTCCTCGTCGAAGGGGGAGGTGAGGTGAGCGTTTTCAAGCAGCTCGGTGAACGTGCGGCTGCCGCCCTGCACGGTGTAGGCCATGTAGTGCTGCCAGGCGTCCTTCATATCCTTCTGTATCATCGCCCAGAACTCCAGCGCAACGGTCTGCGCCAGGCAGTAATCGATGTAATAGAAGGGGGAGGCGTAGATGTGCTGCTGACGCTGCCAGCCCTCGCCCTCGGAATAGAAGGGGATATCGCCGTCGAGCTTCAGCCACGGCATATAGACGCCAAGCAGGCGCTTCCACTCCGCGTGGCGCTCGGCGGGGGTCAGCTCGGGCTTCTCATAAACTATGTGCTGGAAGTGATCCACCATAGTGCCGTAAGGGATGAAGGTTATCGCCCCGGCAAGGTGGCTGTAAAGGAATTTGCGCTCGTCCTTGCCGAAAAAGCCCTTTGCCCACGGCCACGCGAAGAACTCCATGCTCATGGAGTGCACCTCGCAGGCCTCCATGCTGGGCCATGCGTATTCAAGGGGTATGCGCCTGCGGTTAAGCCAGTATTCAAAGGCGTGCCCCGCCTCATGCGTGACGACCTCAACGTCGTGCTGAGTGCCGTTGAAATTGGCGAATATGAAGGGCGTTTCATAAAGGGGTATGCCCGTGCAGTAGCCGCCCGCCTGCTTGCCCTCTGTGGAGAGCACGTCCATCATCTCGTCGTCGAGCATATGGCGGAAGAACTCGCTCGTTTCGGGGGAGAGCTCATCGTAGAATCTGCGGCCCTGAGCCAGTATCTCATCGGGGCTTCCCGCGGGGCGGGGATTGCCGCTGCGGAACTCCAGCGCGGCGTCCGCGAATGAGAGCGGATATTCCTTGCCAAGGCGCTTCGCCTGCTTCCTTATTACGGCGTCCGCCACGGGAACGAGGTATTTCTGCACTGCGGCGCGGAATTTTTCAACGTCGTCCTTGGTGTAGCAGTTGCGGCCCATGCGGTAATAGCCCAGCGTCGTATAGCCCTCATAGCCCAGCTTTTTGCCCATCGCGTCGCGCAGATGAGTCAGCTCGTCGTAAATTGAATCGAGCTTCTCCTGATTCTCCTTATACCATTCTCCCTCCGCCTGCCATGCGGCAAGACGGCGCCTATCGTCCGCGTCGGTCTTGAAGGGCGAAAGCTGCGAAAGCGTATAAACGCCGCCTTCAAAGGGCACCTGCGCGGAGGCGATGAGCTTTGAGTATTCGTTCACCAGCTCGTTCTCGCGCTGCATATCGGGTATCATCTCCGGAGAGAAGGCCTTGAGCGCGATCTCGGCGTTGACGAACATCAGGCTGCCGAATTCCTTTTCGAATTCGGGACGGAATGCGCTCTTGAGCAGAGCCATCGTCCAGTTCTGCGAGTATTCCTGGATCTCGGGACCGAAGGAATCCCAGAAATTGCTTTCGCCGTCGTAGAACTCGTCGCGCGTGTCGATGGAGTGGCGGATCATGGATATCTCCGCCATGGACATCACGTTCTTTTCAAGCTCCTCCTTCTCCATGAAAACGGCGCGCGCCTCTTCGTAGCTCTTCGCCGCGGCAAGGCGCTCCGTAAGCCCCTTAAAGCCGCTCTTCACCGCCTCGGCGTCCGGGCGGGTATACTGCATCTCGGAAAATTTCATGTCGTTTCTCCCTTGCTTAAGCCTTATTTCGCCACAGCCTTGTGGAATATCTTTTTGCCCTTCCTTATTTTAATGCCCTCGGCAAATGCGGCCTTGGGTATTATCATGCCTATATCCGCCACCTTTTCGCCGTTCAAGGCAACGCCGCCCTGCTGTATAAGGCGCCTTGCCTCGCCCTTGGAGGCGGCAAGCTGGCAGGCGAGCATAAGGTCGATCACGTTCATGCCCTCCTCGGGCACCTCAAGCTCCGTGGTGGGCATATTGGAATCGTCGCCGCCGCCCGCAAAGAGCGCGTGGCTGGCTTCCTTCGCCTTTTCGGCCTCCTCCCTGCCGTGTACGAGGGAGGTGAGCTCGTAAGCCAGGAGCTCCTTCTTCTCGTTTATGCGGCTGTCGTCCCACTTTTCGATCTCCTCGATCTCCTCGATGGGTATGAAGGTGAGCATGCGGATGCACTTCATGACGTCCGCGTCGCCCACGTTGCGCCAGTACTGGAAGAACTCGAAGGGGCTGGTCTTGTCGGGGTCGAGCCAGACGGCGTTGCCGGCGGTCTTGCCCATCTTTTTGCCCTGCGAATCGGTCAAAAGCGTTATGGTCATGGCGTGCGCGTCCTTGCCCAGCTTGCGGCGGATGAGCTCCGTGCCGCCCAGCATATTCGACCACTGGTCGTCGCCGCCGAACTGCATATTGCAGCCCTTGTTCTTGAACAGCCAGTAGAAGTCGTAGGACTGCATTATCATGTAATTGAACTCAAGGAAGGAGAGGCCCTTTTCCATGCGCTGCTTGTAGCACTCGGCGCGGAGCATGTTGTTCACGGAGAAGCAGGCGCCCACCTCGCGCAGGAGCTCGACGTAATTGAGCTTCAACAGCCAGTCGGCGTTGTTCACCATCTCCGCCTTGCCCGGCCCGAACTCGATGAAGCGCTCCATCTGCTTTTTGAAGCAGGCGGCGTTGTGGTCGATGTCCTCCTTGGTCAGCATCTTGCGCATATCCGTGCGGCCGGAGGGATCGCCTATCATCGTCGTGCCGCCGCCGATGAGCGCAACGGGCTTGTTGCCCGCCATCTGCAGGCGCTTCATAAGGGTCAGCGCCATGAAATGACCGGCGGTCAGGCTGTCCGCCGTGCAGTCGAAGCCGATGTAGAACTTCGCTTCGCCGGCGTTTACCATCTTTTCGATCTCTTCCTCATTCGTTACCTGAGCTATGAGACCGCGTGCTTTCAGTTCGTCGTAGATCTTCATTGTGTTTCATTCCTTTCGGAGTTATTTTTTCTTTTTTGCCTCCGGGCATGAGCGGAGGCGGCTCGGGGCGCCGTGACGAAGGCCGCGGCCTATAAAAAATCCCCGATTCCCATAGGGAAACGGGGACGACGTAAAAACCGTGGTACCACCCCAATTCAGGGCCTCAGTCAAGACCCCCTCATAGGCAAGCTGTAACGGGCAAGCCCCGGCCGCGCCTACTTGGGGGAAGCCCTTTCGGACGGCTGCTCCGGGATGTATTCGCCCCTGCCCCGATGCGCCCTCACACCCGCCGGACGCTCTCTTTGATCGGAAAACGGAAGCTACTTCTTCCCTTCATCGCAAATATTGCGTGAAGTATAACACA
>CAMZFO010000160.1 GCA_947306125.1 uncultured Clostridia bacterium
GAATCTCAACGCGTTTACCGCAAAGGAATGTACGTGCTTCCATGTGAAGGCGCCGTAGACGGTGAACACCGTGGAGGTATCGACTATGAGGCCGTAAACGAAAAACGTGCCGAGCGCGCCGAATATGACAAGGGGGACCGTCCCGGGCATACGCCCCTCCTTATTGTAAAACAGGAGCCCCGCAAGCAGCCCCATGAGCCCCATCGCCTCCATCTGCCACGGGGTCCACGGCCCCTGACCGAACATGAAATTGGAAACGAAGGCGATCATGGCGCCCGTTATGAAGCCGGACTCCGCGCCAAGCGCTATCCCCGCGATCATGGCTATCGCCACGGCAGGCTTGAACTGGGGGAGCATATAGAACGCCGCCCTGCCCGCAACGCCCAGCGCGATCAAAACGGCGAGCACCACGAGCTCGCGCGCTCTGGGCCTGCGCCGCTCGAATCTCAATGCGAAGGGGACCATCGAGGCGATGATTATGAGCAGGCTGACGAGATAGTATTTGCGGTCGTCCCATACGGAAATGCCCAGCGCGATGAGCCCCGGTACGAGCGCCGCGGCAATGGCGGCGGCGGCGATACTCCCCTTATGCTTGCTTTTTTCAGGCGTACTTTCCATTTATTATGTCTGTCACCTCGCGCGTCAGGAGCGCGTTTTTGCAGGTCTCCCGCGCGATGCGGTTCGCGGCGGTGGTGTAGAAGGTGTTTTCGCAGAAGAATTCGCGCGCGGCGTTCTCCGCGGAGACGCTCCCGTCGAACATGAAGCCCGCCCTGTCGGCGTATTCGGCGCAGAATTCGGTGTCGTGCGAGACTATGAGCACGGCGAGCCCGGAGCTCGCAAGCTCCTTAAGCTTCCCTCCGAGGGAGGCCTTCATGCCGGCGTCGAGACCCTTCGTGGGCTCGTCCAGAAGGAGTATGCGGGGCTCCGTCAAAAGTATCTTCGCTATCGCGGCGCGCTGCTGCTCGCCCCCGGAAAGGTCGAACGGATGCCGCGCAACAAGCTCCTCAAGCTCCATCAGCCTCACGGCGGCGCGTATCTTCCCCTCGTCCGCCGCTCCGCGGGCGGAGGCCGCCTCCAAAAGGTCCTCGCGCACGGTATCCCGCGTGAAGAGCGTGCGCGGATCCTGCCTGAGATACCCTATGCGCTCCTCGAACGCGGAGAAACGCCCGGCCTTCCTCGCCCCGCCTATGCGCAGCCTGCCGCGGTAGGGCGCGTTCGCGCCGCTCAGCACGGAAAGCAGAGTGGTCTTGCCCGCGCCGTTGCCGCCGACGAGCGCGTATATCTCGCCCGGGTAAAGCGCGAGCCCGGCGCCCTTCAAAACGTCCCCGCCGTTCTTTTCGTAGCGGAAGAAGAGCTCCTTTGCCTCCAGCACGGGGCTTTCCCCGCGCGGCTTTTCGGGCCCGGAGGGGAGCAGAAGGGGGGCTATACCCGCTTCGCGCATCGCCCGGCGCCCCTCGTTCACGGTGAGGGGCAGGTCGCCTTCAAGCCCCATCGCCGCGCCTATCCTCGCCGCCGAGGGCAGCGCGCGCGCCATGGGGGAATTTGTTCCGATGAGCTCCGCCGCGGCCTTTTTGGGCTCGCCGCAGACGGTCAGCCGCCCGCCCTCCATCACCAGCACGCGGTCGGCGAGGGGCATGGCCTCCTCAAGGCGGTGCTCGGAGAGTATCACTGTCATGCCGAGCTCCGTGTTGAGCTTTTTAACGGTCGAAAGGAATTCGGAGGCCGCTACCGGGTCGAGCTGAGAGGTGGGCTCGTCCAATATGAGCGCCCCGGGGCTCATGGCCATTACGGAGGCGAGGTTCAAAAGCTGCTTCTGCCCGCCGGAAAGCTCGTCCACGTTCCGGTAAAAGAGCTCCTCGAGCCCGAAATAGCTCGCCATTTCGGAGACCCTGAGGCGCATTGCGCTCTGCTCTACCCCGAGGCTCTCCAGACCGAATGCGAGCTCATGCCAGACCTTGTCGGTCACGAGCTGATCGTCCGGATGCTGAAAAACGAAGCCTATCGCGCCCGCCTGCTCGGCCTGCGGGACCTCGTCTATCGGCCTTCCGCAGAAGAGCACCCGCCCGCCGCGCTCCCCGTGGGGGGTCAGCACGGTCTTCAAATGCCGCAGGAGCGTGCTTTTGCCGCAGCCGGAGGGGCCTATGAGCAGCAGGAACTCCCCGTCGCGCACCTCGAACGAAACGGAGTCGAGCGCGGGGGAGGGGGAGTTGGGGTACGTGAAGG
The DNA here is from genome assembly GCA_947306125.1 of uncultured Clostridia bacterium. Taxonomy (GTDB): domain Bacteria; phylum Bacillota; class Clostridia; order Christensenellales; family CAG-138; genus UBA3857. Next base: position 2,224 of record CAMZFO010000160.1, read on the forward strand.
TCAGAGCCTCGACCTTAAAATTCGCCATTCGACGGCCTCCTTGATCTCCAAGAGTATGGGCAGCGAGCAGAGCGTGAGGAATGCGGCGCAGCCCAGATAGAATACGGCGTCGGGACCGCTGGATTTGATTGAGGGGTAGAACCGGAACCGGATATGCTTCGTGACCATGGCGTAAACGCTCGGCACGAAGCAGAGCACGAGCAGAAGGGTCAAAACCAGATCGCGCGTGTCGAAGCGGTAGAGGCGGAAGGAGGTGCGCCTGCCCGTCCCGTAGCCGCGGCTCCGCATGCTGTCGGAGACCGTGACGGCCTTCTCAAGCGCCCAAGTGGTGGTCAGCGAGAGCACCGAAAGCCCGTGCTTCGCGGCCTTTACGGGGCCCTTTCCGGGCTCGGGCGCGAGGCTCCTCTGCGCCTCGGAGACCTCCTTTATCCTGCGCATGAAGCCGGGCACGAAGCGCAGCACCATGGAAAAAACGAGCGAGAGCGCGGGTATCGCCCCGCCGAAGAGGTACGTGTATTTGTCGGCGCTCATCACCCTGTCAAGGCAGGAGAACCACATTATGAGCGCGGCGAACATACAGCCGGAATTGACGCCGTAGAGCACCGCCTCGAGCGTCACCGCGTTCCCGTTTTTGAAATAGAAGAGCACGGTAGTCCCCTCGTGATTGAAAACGGGGTTGAGTATCGCCGCCGCAAGCAGCACCGGCAGCACGAAAAAAGCGTTGAAGCGCAAAGCTTTTTTGCCCTTCAGCCAAACGCTGTATATGAAGGCGGAGACGAGTGAAATGCCCGTTATGACCGGGTGCAGCACGAAGGCCGTCACCAGAGTCACCGCAAGGAAGAACGCCAGCTCCACCGCCGGATGTACCGATGAGAACGCGTCCCGGCGCATATCGGCTCCTTTCGGGCGGTTTTTTCTAAATGAACATTATACCACAGAATATTCTCCGCGGGAAGAGAGAAAATTGCCCCCTCATCAGTCAACTCCGCTTCGCTCCGTTGACAGCTTCCCCGCGGGGGGGAGAAGCCTTTTGGTCGGTCACCGACCGAGAGTCTCAACTGTCAGTTGTCAGTTATCAGTTGTCAGTTATCAGTTATCAACTCCCGGCTTCCCCACGGG
>CAMZFO010000161.1 GCA_947306125.1 uncultured Clostridia bacterium
AGGGCGCGGCCGCCATGGATTACATGGAGCAGGAGCGCGAGCGCGGCATAACCATCACCTCCGCCGCGACCACCGCCTACTGGAAGGGCTTCCGCATCAACATCATCGATACTCCCGGGCACGTCGATTTCACAGTCGAGGTCGAAAGGTGCCTGAGGGTGCTGGATGGAGCCGTTGCGGTGTTCTGCGCCAAGGGCGGAGTCGAGCCCCAGTCCGAAACCGTTTGGAGGCAGGCGGAAAAGTACGGCGTCCCCCGTATTGCTTACGTCAATAAGATGGACATCGTCGGAGCCGATTTCTATCACGTCATGGATATGATGCGTGAAAGGCTCCACGCGAACCCCGTCGCCGTCCAGCTCCCCATCGGAGTCGAAGCCGATTTCAAGGGCATCGTCGATCTCGTATCGATGACCGCCGAGGTCTATTACGACCATGAAGGCAACGACATCCGGCAGGAGCCGATCCCCGATGATATGCTTGCCGACGCGGAGGAATACCGCAGTCAGCTCATCGAGGCGGCCGCCGATTTCGACGACGACCTTATGGAGGCGTATCTTTCCGGCGAGGAGATCCCGCAGGATATGCTCAAAAAGGCCATAAGGAAGGGCACCATTCAGAACCGTGTAGTTCCCGTTTGCTGCGGCACCTCGTACCGCAACAAAGGCGTACAGCCTCTGCTGGACGCGATAGTCGATTATCTGCCCTCTCCGCTTGATATCCCGCCCATTGAGGCTGCAAACAAGGACGGGACGAAGACCGTGGAGATCACGGCGGATGACAGCGCGCCTTTTGCCGCGCTCGCGTTCAAGATCGTAACCGACCCCTTCGTGGGCAAGCTGGCCTTCTGCCGCGTCTACTCCGGCACGCTGAAGAGCGGAGCCACGGTGTTCAACAGCACCAAGGGCAGGCGCGAAAGGGTCTCGAAGCTCCTGCTCATGCACGCTGACAGCCGTACCGAGGTCGAGGAGGTCCATGCCGGCGATATAGCCGCCTTCGTTATGAAGGAGACTTCGACCGGCGACACCCTCTGCGCCGAGAACCGGCAGGTGCATCTGGAGTCCATGGAGTTCCCCGAGCCCGTCATAAGGATCGCCATCGAGCCCAAGACCAAGGCGGGGCAGGAGAAGCTCGTTCTGGCGCTTGCCAAGCTCTCCGAGGAGGATCCCACCTTCCGTACCTACACCGACGCCGAGACAGGTCAGATGATCATCTCCGGCATGGGCGAGCTGCATCTCGAGATAATCGTTGACAGGCTCATACGGGAGTTCAAGGTCGAGTGCCGCGTCGGTAAACCCCAGGTCGCCTACCGCGAGACCATCACCAAGACGGTCAAAACGGAGGGCCGCTACGTCCACCAGCTCGGCGGTCACGGGCAGTTCGGCTGCGTCACCGTTGAGTTCGCTCCCGCAAAGCCCGGCGAAGGCTATCACTTCTTCGATAAGACCGTCGGCGGCGTCGTCCCCAAGGAATTCGCGCAGGCGGCCGACAAGGGCATCAGGGAAGCGGCAAGGAGCGGCTTCATAGGCGGATACGAAGTGGTCGATTTTACAGCGACTCTGCTGGACGGCAGTACGCATGAGGTCGATTCAAGCGAGTTGGCTTTCAAGATCGCAGGCAGCCTTGCTTTCAGGGAAGCGATAAAGTTGGGCGGCTCCATTCTCTTAGAGCCGTTCATGAAGTGCGAGATCCTCGTTCCCGAGGAGTATCTCGGGGACGTGATGGGCAATATCAACGCCCGCCGCGGCCAGATAGAGAACATGGACATGAGAGCAGGCTTAAGGTGCATCGACGCGCTCTGCCCGCTTTCCGAAATGTTCGGCTATGCGACTGATCTTCGTTCAAGGACTCAGGGAAGGGGAACCTTCACCATGCAGTTCGACCACTATGAGGAAGTCTCGAAGGCTCTTGCCGATAAGATCCTCGGGATAATCTATTAACGGTTTAATCGTTAACCACCCCGCAAGGGGCTAAAAAATAAAAAAAAACACCATAATATTTCAGGAGGAATTCCCCAAATGGCAAAGCAGAAATTCGAAAGAACCAAGCCCCACGTTAACATCGGCACCATCGGTCACGTCGACCATGGTAAGACCACCCTCACCGCTGCCATCACCATCGCCCTTTCCCAGCAGGGTAAGGCCGAGGCTATGCGCTATGATCAGATCGATAAGGCCCCCGAAGAGAAGGCCCGTGGTATAACCATCAACACCGCTCACGTTGAGTACGAGACCGACAAGCGTCACTATGCGCACGTCGACTGCCCCGGCCACGCCGACTATGTTAAGAACATGATCACCGGCGCCGCTCAGATGGACGGTGCTATCCTCGTTGTTTCCGCGGCTGATGGTCCTATGCCCCAGACCCGTGAGCACATCCTGCTCGCCCGTCAGGTCGGCGTTCCCTACATCATCGTCTTCATGAACAAGGTCGACCAGGTCGACGATCCCGAGCTCCTCGAGCTCGTCGAGATGGAGATCCGTGAGCTGCTCTCCAGCTACGATTTCCCCGGAGACGACACCCCCATCATCAAGGGTTCCGCTCTGAAGGCCCTCGAGGCTCTCACCAACGGCGCTATAGCGAAGGAATCTCCCGAGTGCCAGTGCATTTTCGAGCTGATGGACGCTGTCGACAACTACATCCCCACTCCCCAGCGTGCTTCCGACAAGCCCTTCCTTATGCCTGTTGAGGACGTCTTCACCATCACCGGTCGTGGTACCGTTGCTACCGGCCGTGTTGAGCGCGGTATGATCAAGGTCAACGATAAGGTCCAGATCGTCGGTCTGAAGGATGAGCCCAAGGACACCACCGTTACCGGCGTTGAAATGTTCCGCAAGCTCCTCGACTTCGCTGAGGCGGGCGACAACATCGGCTGCCTGCTCCGCGGCATCCAGAGGAACGAGGTCGAGCGCGGCCAGGTTCTGGCTCAGCCCGGCACCATTCATCCCCACACCCACTTCAAGGGTGAGGTCTACGTTCTGACCAAGGAAGAGGGCGGCCGTCATACCCCCTTCTTCAGCGGCTATCGTCCCCAGTTCTATTTCCGCACCACCGACGTTACCGGCACCATCAAGCTCCCCGAGGGCACTGAGATGGTCATGCCCGGCGACAACACCCGCATGGAGATCCAGCTGATCACCCCCATCGCTATGGATGAGGGCCTCCGCTTCGCTATCCGCGAGGGCGGCCGTACGGTTGCTTCCGGCGTTGTTACCGCTATTATCGAGTAATTACCGATAGTTAACAAAAGCAGGTCGCTTACAAGAGCGGCCTGCTTTTCTTGTATCTCGAAAACCCCGCCATAGTGGCGGGGTTCCGTAAAGGTTTACCGTTGA
>CAMZFO010000162.1 GCA_947306125.1 uncultured Clostridia bacterium
TATAGGCGGCGTCGCGCGCGTCGTCGCCCGTGCGGTTATAGGTCTCGAGCCCCTGAGCGGTGAAGCCGAGCGCGTCCGTGACGGCAAGGCCTATGCGCCTGTCGCCGACGTCGACTCCGAAATACCTTATCATTCGCTTACCTCCTCAGATGACCTTGATATTGAATTCGGGGCAGGCCCGCGCGCAGTAGCCGCAGGTGGCGCACTTCGTGTAATCTATATGCGCCCTGCCTCCCCACATGGAGATCGCGTGATTGCGGCAGGCCTCGGCGCAGACGCCGCAGCCCTTGCACCAATCCTGAATGAGCATGCGCCTCGTGAACCTGCCCAGCCTTTCCGCAAGCTCCGGATCGGGCTTTTCGCCGGAGACCATGGCGCAGTTGTAGTCCACCTCGTCAACGGACTGCATGCCTATCGCGATAGTGTCGATGCAGTACTTGGTCAGTATGTATTTGAAGGCTTCCTCCCTCTCCGAAATGAGGTGCCCGCCGCCCAGGGGCTTCATGGCGATTATCCCCTTGCCTATCTCGTAGGCGTGGCGGGTGACGTCCAGCATCTCGAGCGCGGTGCCGTCCGCGATGCCTACGCCCTTGAAATTGAGGAGCGGGAAGAGGATATCGAGCTCCCTGTGGTTGAGCGCGGCCATCATGCAGGCGATATAGTGGGTGGAAAGCCCTATTGCGCCTATATACCCCTCCTCTTTCTTCCTGAGGAAGTACTCGATAGCCTCCGCGTGTCCCTTTATGGTCAGACCGCTCTCCTGCTCGTGCAGCAGGAAGATATCTATGTACTCGCGCCCGATGCCCTCGACCGCCTTGCGGAAGGAGGCCTCGGCGGTATTCGCGTCATACGAATAGCTCTTGGTGCAGACGACCAGATCCGGCTTCATGCGAACCGCCTCGCGCACGTGGGGATAAGTCTCGTATATCTCGGCGGTGTCGACGAAATTGACCCCGTGCGAAAAGGCGCGCTCAAAGAGCGCCGCCCCCTGCTCCACGGTCAGGTTCCTTTGGAAGGGCCCCATTGTGAGCGTGCCGAAGCAGAGCTTGGAGACCTTGATGCCGGTACGCCCCAGCTCGTTATAGATCACGCTTCTTCACCCTGGCTGTTGACTTCGATATAGCTCTTTACGAGCTCCTCGATAAGCTCGTCCCTTTCAAGGGTGGAGATCAGATAACGGGCGTTGTTATAGCTCGTTATGTAGGTGGGATCGCCCGAGAGCAGATAGCCGACGATCTGGTTGACGGGATCGTAGCCCTTCTCCTTCATAGAGGAATAGGCCTGCATGAGTACCTCGTGCGCGGTCTGCTTGTCCTTGGGCATTTTGAATTTGATGGTGTTCATGTTTCCGCTCATATCTTCTCCTTTCCGCCGGATAAGGCGGGTAGTGCATTATTGATGGAGCAACGCGGGGCATATGCCGCGCATGAGCCGCGACTATATATGACCTCACTGTATTCTACCATAGTTTGCCGCAAGAGTAAAGCATAAAAAAACGGCGCGGGGCGGGAGGCCCCGGGAAAGGCGCAAATATCCCTTCCCGGAGCGCAAGCTCAAACCATCGTCATCATGCCGCGCAGGAGCTTTTTGCCGTCGCGCTTGAGCTTTTTCCCGACGCTCGGGTACATAGTCGTCACCGCCACCGTCGCCGCGGTCATCCCCAGCGCCATACCGGCCGCAAATCCCATGAGTTTCATCGTTCCGATCCTCCTTTCGATGGTCTGCCTTAAAAAGTATCTGCCGAAAAACGCATCCGCATGAGCGCGTTTTCATTTTACTTTTCAAGCAAAATCTGTTATAATATATCCAATTAATACCGGAAAGGAGGCTGCGGAGACCCGCAGCAGGCAAAAAATGGGAAATCTTGTTTTGAACACCATACTCTCAAGGAGCAGTATCAGAGCCTATCAGTCCGAGAAGCTCTGCGAGAGCGAGCTCGAGTTTTTGAAGAAGGCGGCGCTCGCCTCCCCCACGGCTATGAACCGTCAGGAGCAGCGCTTCATATTCGTGACGGACGACGATAAGCGCGCCCGCCTCGAGCAGGCCATAATCGACGGCGTTATCGCCTCGGGCAACGAAGCCTTTGCCGAGCGCATCCGCATGCGCGGCGGTCAGGTCACTTACGGCGCGCCCCTCGTAATAATCATCTGCGCCAAGCCCGGCAAATTCGCTCCCGTCGACGCGGGCATAGCGGTCGAGAACATCGCCATAGCCGCGAAGGCGATAGGCCTCGACAGCGTCATACTCGGCATGCCCGCCGCCGCGTTCGGCCCCGGCTGCGACGAAGCCAAGCGCGAGTTCGGCTTCCCCGAGGGGTACGAGTTCCAGATCGCCATAAGCGTAGGCTGCGGCGCCGCCGAAAAGGCCCCGCACGAGTGGGACGAAAGCCACGTTATAATGATGTAAACCAAAGCTCAAAAAGGCCGGGAACGGCACGGCGCTCCGTCTTCATCAGACGCAGGGCGCCGTCTTCATTAGGCGCATGGCGCCGACTTCATTAGGCGGCATAGCCGCCGTCTTCATTAGGCGCACAGCCGCCGTCTTCATTCCTTGCCTTCGCCCCCGCTTGCGGGTGGAGAAGGTGTCGGTGCGCAGTATGCGCGGCGACGAATGAGGGGGCAGGATATTATGGAATTCCCAAGGGGAATTCCAACCGTATTCCCCGTCCGCCTGTGCGTATTTTTTGCCGGGCAAGTCCTGCTCTGCGGCGACCGACCAAAAGGCTTCCCCCGGGTGGGGAAGCTCCGCCGCAGGCGGTGATGAGGGGGACTTGTGCAAACTCGGCTTTTCCTTAAGGATCACCCCGCCGGAGCAAGCTCCGGCAATGATATACCGCTTGCGCGGCATGATATGCCGGGGGCGTGATATACGCCGGGGGCGTATGATATACGCTCGCTTCGCTCGCGTATCGCTGGCGGCGACCGACCAAAAGGCTTCCCCCGGGTGGGGAAGCTGTCAGCTCTGCTGACTGATGGGGGGAGCTTCCATCCGGTTTTCTCTTATCAAGCGTGAATAAGCAAACCGTCCATTAATCATTCGGAAGCAGTAAATGGTTTTGAAATCCCCCTCATCCACCACGGCTGCGGCTTTGCCTGCCGCGGTCCCCCTTCCCCACGGAGGGGGAAGGCGCTCCGCTAAAGGCGCAACACCATTGCCCCTTTTAGGCGCTCCACGCCCCACGGAGGGGGAAGGCTGAGCGTACTGCGACCGACCAAAAGGCTTCCCCCTGGTGGGGAAGCTGTCAGCGAAGCTGAC
>CAMZFO010000163.1 GCA_947306125.1 uncultured Clostridia bacterium
GCCAGGATCAAACTCTTGAGTTAAAATCCTGAACGTCATCTCTCGATGACTGCTCATTTACTTTGTACGTTGCTTCTTTCGAAGCGCGCGTCAGTCCTAAAACTGACCGCTGGTCGTCTCAAAATTACTTGAACATTCTATCATGTTCTTGCGTTTCTTTAAGCACTCACTTTCGTTTGTGCTGTTCATTTTCACTATACGGTTTTCAAGGTACCCGCTGCCGCTTCCGGAGGGCCTCAGGGCCGCTCGTTCGTGACAGCTTGTGTATAATAGCACTTTCGTCCCCCTTTGTCAACACTTTTTTTGAAGATTTTTTATCCTTTTTTCCCGCTCCCTTCCGCCCCCGATTTTCCCTTTTCCCGATTGGCTTTTTTGCGCCTCAATACCCCCTCTTTTAGAACGCCCTTTCCAATTATATTTTAAAGTATATTTGGGGGCCTTGTGTTTCTTTATTTACTTCCCCACCATATCTTGTAGGGGCGTTTCCGGCGCGTTTTGCGGCTGACGCAAAAGGTACAAATTCTGCTTGCCTTTATCCGCGGAACATGTATAATATAGCTATGGATAATACCGATAACAGCATTGATAAAAGCGCGGTAAGCGCCGTGCGCATCCCGCAAGGCCCCGGGGCCTGCGCCGATCCCACCCAGCTCGGGCCGCTGGTGCTCGCCTACGTGGGGGACACGGTCTACGATCTTTTCGTGAGGACGAGGCTCGTGGACTCCACCCGCCTCACCGCTCACGGGCTGCACGTTGCCGCCGCCAAGCGCGTCTGCGCCTCCGCTCAGGCCGAGGCCTACCGCAGGATAGAGGGCTGCCTTACCGAGGAGGAGGCCGCCGTCTACCGCCGCGGGCGCAACGGGCATATGGGGACCATCCCGAAAAACGCCTCGATAGGCGACTACCGCTCGGCGACCGGGCTTGAGGCGGTCATAGGCTGGCTCTATCTTAAGGGGAACGACGCCCGCTTAAAGGAGCTCATGGCGCTCATACTCGACGAAAACGACAAATAAATCATCCCGAAAGGACGGATACTTATGGCTAACAGAAGGAACGATAACGAGGGACGCGTGGTGGACTTCCGCGACGGGCAGCCCGTTTACAAGAGGATAAGCAGGAACGGGCAGAGCGCGGGCCGCGGCAAGCCCGAGCGCGGCAGGCCGGAGGGCGGCAGGCGCTGCGAGGGGCGCGGCACGAACGAGCGTCCCCGCCGCTCGGGTGAAGGCGCATATAATAGGAAGGAGCAGTCCGGCGGAAGGCGCGGCGAGCGCGACGAGCGCGGCTTTGAGCGCGGATACCGTCCCCGCGAGGAGTTCGGGGGCAGGGAGCCCCGCGAGCGCAGCTACCGCGAGGGATACGACCGCACCCGTCCCGACAGGGGAAGCTACCGCGGTGAATACGACCGCTTCCGCGGAGAACCGCGCTTCGACCGCGGCGAGCGCGAGCCCCGCGAGCCCCGCGAGCAGCGGGAGCCCCGCTTTAACGACGAGCGCATACAGCGCCATTCCGACGAGGTGCGCCGCGTGCGTCCCCCGCGCGAGGAAAGGCGGCACGAGAACATGAAGCCCCTGCCCCGCGACGAGGAGCCCATGCAGGGGACGCAGGTCCCCGAGGAGGAGCTGCCCAATATCATAATGGGCCGCAACCCCGTCAAGGAGGCCATCAAGTCCGGCCGCAGCATAGACCGCATACTGGTAACGAGCGAGCACGACGGCTCGCTGAACGAGATACTCGACCTCGCCTACGACGCGAAGCTCGTCGTGAGGAACGTGGAGAGGGCGAAGCTCGACGAGATCTGCATGCCCTTCGGGCACAACGGCAGGCCGGGCAACCATCAGGGGATAATCGCTTACATACCCGGAGTGGAATACTGTGAGCTTTCGGACATACTCGACTATGCAAAGGAGAAGGGCGAGAACCCCTTCGTGGTGCTGCTGGACGGCATTGAGGATCCGCACAATCTGGGCTCCATAATAAGGAGCGCCGAATGCGCGGGCGCGCACGGCATCGTCATCACCAAGCGCCGCAGCGCCTCCGTCACCGCCGCGGTAGTCAAGACCAGCGCGGGAGCGACGGAGTATATGCGCATAGCGAAGGTCGTGAACCTGCCCGTGGCCATAGAGCGCCTCAAGGAGGCGGGCGTATGGGTCGCCGGAGCGGATATGGGCGGAGAGCCCATGTATAAGGCCGACCTCAAGGGCCCCTTCGCGCTGGTCGTGGGAGCCGAGGGCGCGGGCATCTCCCGTCTCGTAAAGGAAAAATGCGATTACATAGTCTCCGTGCCGCTCATGGGCAGTATGGAGAGCCTCAACGCCTCCGTCGCGGCGGCGGTGATAATGTACGAAAAGGTAAGGCAGGAACAGAGCTGATACATGACCGATTTTACCACACCCGAATACGGCGCTCTGACCGACGAGGAGCTCGTGGCGCTTGCAAAAAAGCAGGACTCGACCGCCTCGGACGAGCTCTATCATCGCTATAAGAACATCGTGCGCGGCAAGGCGAGGCCGTATTTCCTCGTCGGCGCGGACAGGGAGGACCTCATTCAGGAGGGCATGATAGGCTTCTTTAAGGCCGTGCGCGATTACGACAGCGCCAAGAGCACCTCCTTCCGTCCCTTCGCCGAGATCTGCATCACGCGCCAGATACTGACCGCGATAAAGCAGGCCACGCGCAACAAGCACACCCCGCTCAACCGCTACGACTCCCTCTATCGCACGGTCTACGAGGACGGCTCGGAGAGGCAGCTCATGGACATCGTGGGCGGCAGCTCCGCATTGGATCCCGAGGAGCTTTACATACAGCAGGAGTTCAACGAGGCGCTTGAAGACGCGATAAACAGCATGCTGACCGAATACGAGCACGCGGTGCTGGAGCGGTTCCTGGACGGCAGGAGCTATTCGGATATCGCCGCCGAGCTCGATCACAGCACGAAATCCGTCGATAACGCCCTGCAGAGGATAAGGCGGAAGCTCGAAAGGGTGCTCGAAGGAAGCGGGGAGTGAGCTTCACCCGATCATAAACGAATACGCCTCAAGGGTAATGCGCCAAAGCGCTCCCTCGGGGCGTTTTTGTTTTGCGAAGTATGCGGCCGACAAAAAGGCTTCTCCCCGCCGGCGGAGAAGCTGTCAGCCGAGCGGAGCGAGCTGACTGATGAGGGGGGCGAATACCGGTTGCCGCAGGCAATTTCAAGCATCCGGTGGATGC
>CAMZFO010000164.1 GCA_947306125.1 uncultured Clostridia bacterium
GTCGGCCGCCGCAACCTTCCCAACTGTCAGTTGTCAGTTATCAGTTGTCAGTTAAACCCATTGCCGCCGCGCAGCGCACAGCGCGGTATTTAACGGGCAGGGCAAAAGCTGATATAATATCTCATCATCGAAAAGGAGTGATGAGGCAAATGGTAGACAAGACTATTTTCTCGGTCAATGAAAGCAATCTCACCATGCGCATACAGCAGGCGGAGATGTATCTGAAGGAATTCGAGGCGGAGGTCAGGCGCGCTCAGGGCGCGACGGGCCTTTTTCGCTCCAAGGAGGACGCGCTTTCCCGCGTTATGATACTCAACGAGTTCGCGCCGCAGGATCCGCGGGTGCAGGCGCTTTTCAAAAGGGCCAAGGACTGCGTCATGGGCGCCACCGGCAATTTCATCGCTGTCACCGACGATATGACGCAGTATCTTGTCAACGAGGAGAACATCAGGAAGCTCTATGCCGAAAAGAGCGCCGCCGCGTGGGAGAAGGCGAAGGCGGAGCACGCGGACGAGATGATAGACAGGGTGTTCCCGGCTCCCGATTACACCGAGGCGGATCTTGAGGAATACATGGGCAAATACGTCGTGCTGGACGACGTCAGGTACCCGATGAATCAGTTCATGGGCGCCACCGGCGAATACGTCCACGTGGGCAAGCGCTCCACAGGCATGTATTTTATAAGGATAGATTCAAGGAAATGGCTCGGGCCCTACGAGGCCGTCAAGCGCTACAGGAGGCTCGTCGACGCCACTATGGCGGAGGTCGACGCATGGACGCTTCTGGGAAGGATAACGGATATCACCATGGAGGTCCCCGAAGCAGGCGAGCAGACCGTCGGCGCGCCGATATACGCTTCGGTGGTCGAGCCCGCGGTGCTCTACGTTCCCGGCCACGTTGCCGCCTTCTATTCGGAGGAGAGGGAGACGAGCGGCTATTTCGTGGACGAGGATGAGGTCCCCGCCATCAAGGAGAGCTGGTACACCGTCAAGTCCGTTCCGGAGGACGTCAGCCCCGAGAGGCTCGTCGAGATATTCCGCCAGGCGATCAAGGAGAAGAATTACGAGCTTTACGAGGACTGCATACAGCCCGAAAGGAGGCAGAACCCGACTCAGGAATCCCTGCTGCTCTATCACTGGGATCTGCATCAGGAGCGTCTGCACGGCGAATACGTCCACGCAGTCGTGAATCCCGACGCCACGAAGATAACCGTTGTAAAGGGCTATGACGATTCTAATGGACTCGATTCCTATTTCCTCTCCGCGGAGGACCAAAAGAAGATCGCCGAAAGATACGGCGACAAGGTAGAGTACGCCTCGGTCGAGACGGTGTCCTTCGATAAGAACGGCAAGCAGCTCGGAAGCCCCGTCCGCAGGAACTGCATAAGGACCAACGGCGGCAGATGGTACGTCCGGGACTATGAGATCAGATTCTAATACGCATAAAGGTCGGATAAGGAGAAAAGTATGAGCAACGAGAATACTTTGGGCGGCAATACGCAGGCGGCGGAGGAAAAAACCAATTCGATGCTTTGGGAGGACCTCGACGCCGAGAAGGTGAGGGGCGAGTTCAAAAACGTGATCAAGGATCTCCGCGATCTGAGGGACGAGCTCGACAAGCTTGCGAGGGAAGCGAAGAACTACGATAAGACCAAGGAGCTCATCGAGGCTCTCCGGGACAGGGAGCTGAGCGCTTCGGGCTGGATATCCTCGTTCGCAGCCGAAAACGCCGGCTCTTTCCCGGGCGTCAACGGCGACGGCTCGAAGAGGGCCGCAAGGCCGGACTGGTACTTTATGAGGCCGCCGGAGGTCAGGAAGAATTATGACGAGCTCTTCGACTATATGGACGACGCGACCAAGCTCAAGGCCTTCTTCAAGCCCTTTGCGGAGCTTCTGACGAAGCTTCCCCTTGCGGATACCTTCAGGATATTCTGTATCATCCGCAATATGAAGAGCAAGGGCTGGAGCGAGAGCGAATACAAGCTGATAAACGCGGACGTCGAATCCGTCTGCGAGCTCTTAAGGCGCAGCTGGGCGGACATGAACGCCGAGGCGAAGCTGTCCGAGCGCTTCTATCAGGAAAACCTCGCGCAGATGGATTCCCCCAAGGTCAAGGAGGGCTATATAAAGCAGCGCCAGGAGGATTATCTGGCGATACTCAAGAAATACGCGATCTATTCGAGCCTCAGATACAAGGGGAACGGGAAATACTATCTGTACGGCGAGAGGATGGCGAGCGCGAAGACGCTCGACAAATACATGGCCAACGTGATCAAGCACAAGGACCTCGGCGACAAGCTGAAGGAGCTGCTTGCAGGCTCGGAAACGCTGCAGAATTCGCTGATGAGCAATATCGTTCTCCATTCGGGCGCCGGAAGGGACCTGCATCAGGCCATGGTCAATCTGATCGTCGTGATCCGCTTCTATCTCACCTGCGGAGAAGAGGAGTTCACGAAGTTCAGGGAGGGATCGGAGGAGGCTCCCTACTGCTATATGAAGTGCCCGGAGGCCGCGGGCAAATCCCCGGGATACTTCGGCTTCGAGCCCAAATGGGAGGACTCGTGGAGCAGCGGCACGGGGTATTACGAGATATACCGCAAAACGCTCTTCGCCATTTCCGCGCAGTGCCATGATTTCGTTTACGAGCACGGCAAGGTGCATTGAGAATAGGTAATAGGCTTTCGTACCTTTGCGCAATATATCCCGCGGGCGGCTTTACTTTGCTCGATGCCCGTGCTATAATCAACATATGCCTGACGGCAAGGCGCGTGATATACGCCCCGCGGCGGAAGGTGCGAATACGATCAAAGCCGCTTGCCGGTCTTTTTTGCCGCACCCCGCGAAAGGGCTGCGGTTTTTTTTGAGCTTCACCCCACGGGGCGGCGTACCGACCGGTCCTAAACGCTTAACAAGAGCGGCCAAACGCCGGCACGATCTGCCCCCCGGGGAGGGACGACCTTAAGCGAGCGAAGCCGACCGACCCGGGGAGGGAGCACCTTAAGCGAGCAACGCGAGCGTCGCCGACGTGGCCGAAAAATAATTATTTTTCGTGTCGAGTCGGCGTACGCGGCGCGATAGCCGCGGAACGCGATAAGCCAAGCCGGTCGAACCGCACCTGCGAGTCAATTCCGCGGCAGGAATGAAGTCGACCCGTACCAAAAGGTC
>CAMZFO010000165.1 GCA_947306125.1 uncultured Clostridia bacterium
CAACTGATATATGCAACAAAGCCCGCAAAATCGCGGGCTTTGTCCGTGGTCTGAAACCGTCCACCGGACGGTTTGAATTGCTTCGCAACCGGCCCCGGGGCGGACTTCCCTTCGCTTTCGCTCGGGAGGCCGCCCGTCGGATACCTTTTCAAGCATCCACCGGATGCTTGAAATTGCCTGCGGCAACCGGTATTCGCCCCCCTCATCAGTCATCCTCGCTCCGCTCGGCTGACAGCTTCTCCACCGGCGGGGAGAAGCCTTTTGGTCGGTCGCTGCGCCTGCGTTCGGCCTTCCCCCTTGCGGAGAAGGCGGCGCCGAAGGCGACGGATGAGGGGGCTTTCAAAAGCAATTTAAGCTTCCGAATTCGGAACTGCCGCCGCGCCGGCTGCTTTCCCGCGCACGCAAGATTGAATCTTTGCGCGGCTTGTGGTAAACTTGAGGGGAGAAAGGAAGAAGCATAAAGGAGGCGCCGTCATGGAGCATGCGCTTACCCCGTTCGTACTGGGCGAGCTTAAAAAATACTGTCTGTCCCCGGAGGGGGCGGGCGTGCTGCGCTCCCGCGGGGGAGTGACGGTGCTGCGCGTGCGCGGGCCGGAGGGCGGCTCCTGCATATTGAAGTGCTTTGAAAACACCGCCTCCTCGCGCGAGCTTGAAAACTACCGCATACTCAAAAGCTGCGGCGTGCCGACCCTTGACGTGCTCGGGCAGAGCGGGCGCTCGATACTCATAGAGGATATCGAGGCCTCGCCCGTGTTCCGCCTCGGCAGGGAGGAGGATCTTTCGGACCCCGCGGCGGTGAGGGCCATCGCCCGCTGGTACAGGGCGCTCCACGAGGGCGGCAGGGCTTACGCGCGCGAGCACGGGAGCGGTATGTACGGCGAGTGGCAGCGCTTCACGGAGGAGGAGCTCGACGCCGTGCGGGAGCGGTTCGGGCTTTGGGAGAGCCCCGGCATGAGGGCGCTCCGGGAGCATTGCGGCGAGCTGCGGGCAATTATGGACGCCGCGCCAAAAACGCTGACCTACAACGATTTTTACTATACCAATATGGCCGTGGCGCGGGACGGCTCGGCGGCGCTGATGTTCGATTACGATATGCTGGGCGCAGGCTGCGCGGAGGCCGATCTTAAAAACGCCGCCTACTGGTTCAGCGAGGAAAACAGGCGGCTTTTCTTCGAGGAATACGGGCCCGCGGACGAAGCCCTGACGCTCCTTGACGAGATAGTTTCGCCCGCCGTCACGCTATCAATGGCCATGGAGAGAGACCCGCTCCCCTATTGGGCGCGGGAGGCGATGAGCGAGCTCGAGCGCGCGCCGGAGCTCATAGAGGCGCTCCTTGATAAAAGGAGCCGAAATTGAAAGGAGAAAGCATGAAAATACTGGTTTTGAACGGCAGCCCCAAGCGGGACAGGAGCGACACGATGCATATCACCCGCGCTTTTCTGGAGGGCCTGCGCGAGGCGGGGGAGCAGGAGGTGCGCGTCGTGCACGTCATAGACAGCCATATCGAATACTGCAGGGGGTGCTTCGCCTGCATGCATAACGGCGGGGCCTGCGCGCACGAGGACGATATGCGCGGCATACTCGAGGCGATACTCGAAAGCGACCTGCTGATACTGAGCTTCCCGCTCTACTGTTACGGCATGCCCGCGCCGCTGAAGGCGCTCATCGACCGCACTCTGCCGCTCTCGTCGATGGCGATGCAGAAGGTCGGCGGGCGCTATGAGCACGTCGGGCAGGCGGACTTTTCGCATTTGAAATACGTCATGATCTGCGGCTGCGGCTTTCCCAACGCCGCGCATAATTTCGAGCCCGCCGTGATGCAGTTCTCACTCATGTTTCCCGGCGAAAACACGGTGATCACCGTGCCGGAAAGCCCCATGTTCAACGCTCCCGAGGCGGTCTCCGTGACAGCCCCGAGGCTCGGGCTCGTGCGCGAGGCGGGGCGGCAGTACGCGCAAAAGGCCGCGGTCGATCCGGCTCTTTTGGAAAAGCTCGCCTCGCCCATGATACCCGAGGAGGTATACGCCTCCATTGTGAACGGGACTGTGTGATATGAGCGGCTTAAAGCAAAAACTCGCCGCCGTTCGCGCCCCGAAGCGCGTGAGCGCAGCGGGCGTCGTTGTCTGCGCCGCGCTGATGCTCGTGCCGGGGGTGGGCCTCGGCGTGCTCGCAAAACGGCTCGATACGGTCGAGCTTTCCGGGCTCGCGGGCAGGCTCGATCTCGGCAATTTCCTCTCCGCGCTCGCCTTCTGGCTGCTCGCGGCGCTCGTTATCGCCGTTTTCAGCCGCACTCCACTGCAGGCGGCGCTGAACGTGTTCCTCTTCCTCGCGGGGATGTGTGCGGCGTACCATATCGCCTCGCGCATATTCGCCGGAATAGACCCCGCCCGCTATATGCGCATCTGGTACGCGCTGACCCTCGTCTCGCCCGTACTTGCCGCGCTCTGCTGGTACGCGAAGGGCAGGGGAATTGTCTCCATAGTCCTCTCCGCGCTGATACTCGCGGTGTTCGCGCTCGCCTGCTTCTCGATGGGCTTCGTGTATTTTTCGTTCAGGGGCGTGCTCTATACGGCCTGCTTCGCGCTTGCCGCCGCCGCGCTTTACGCCTCGCCCAAGCAGCTCGCTGCCGCCGTCCCCCTGGGGCTCGCGCTCGCGTTCCTTTTGAGCCCCGTGACGCCCTTCGGGCTTTGAGCTCAACAGGTTGATTTATCCTCGCGGGAGTGTTAAAATAGCTTTCGTCAATATTTGCCAAGGAGTACGGCGCATGAAACGGATACTGTCGATATTGCTCATAATGATATTTGCCGCCGGCAGCTTCGGCTGCTTTATTCTCACGCCCCCCGGCGGGCAGGAGACGCACGTGGATATACCCGAGACCACGGCGGACGCCGTGACCGAGCAGCCCACCGAGGCGCCCACCGAGGCGCCCCCAGAGGCCGCGACGGAGCAGCCCACCGAGACGCCCAC
>CAMZFO010000166.1 GCA_947306125.1 uncultured Clostridia bacterium
CTTTTCAAGCATTCACCGGATGCTTGAAATTGCCTACGGCAACCGGTATTCGCCCCCCCCTCATCCGTCAGCTCGCTTCGCTCACTGCCACCTTCTCCACCCGCTTCGCGGGGGCGAAGGCAGGGTGCTCCGACAAAACCTCAAACCCCTCAATGCACTCAAGCGGAAAATGCGCGTCGGCGCGGCGACCGACCAAAGGCCTCCCTTGTTAAGGGAGGCTGTCATCCGAGTGGAGCGAGGATGACTGGAGGGTGACGCGGAGCGCCATCGGCAACCGCCCCGTGTTGCACGCAACAATTACTGCGGATATGTCTCGCAGGAGGGCGAATACCGGTTGCGAAGCAATTCAAAGCGTCCGGTGGACGGTTTGAAAGGTATGAGCCGGGCGGCCTTGAGAGCGAAGCGATCAGCCCGCCCCGGGGCCGGTTGCGAGTCAATTCCGCGGCAGCAAGCGCAGCAAACAAAACAGCGGGCCGGTTTTCACCGGCCCGCCAGCTTATCGGGAACTCAGTCCTTCATGTGCGCCTTATAGTAGTTCATCAGGTTGCCCTCAAGCAGTATCTCCTTCTCGTCGGGAGTGAGGCCCTTGATGTCGAGCGTGATATCCTTCACGCCATCCTTGGTGATGACCTTCGCGGGAACGGTCTCAACGCCGTTCTTCACCGCCTCGCGGATGCCGGGCACGAACACGAAATCGCCGGTCTCATACGGGAACTCCGCGCCCTCGGGGAGGGTGAAGGGCAGAATGCCCCAGTTGATGCAGTTGGAGCGATAGCGCTTGGTGGCGTACTCATAGCAGATATTGGCGAAGCCGCCGAGCACGCGCTGGCAGGAGGCCGCCTGCTCACGGGCGGAGCCGTCGCCGGGCTTGTTCGCGAATACGCAGGAGCCGAAGCCGGTGTTCTTTATAAGCTCATCGGCGTTGCCCACCTGGTTAAGCGCGTTCATGATGCGCTCGGGCTTCTTGCCGTCGCGGCGCTCGAAATCCATCGCCATTACCTGCTTGCTGCGGCCGACGTACTCGGGGACCCTGCGGGAGAGAGCGAACTCGGCCAGCCTTATGGGATTGGAGCGGTAGGAGCTGGTCTCGCCGGAGGGGATCAGCTCGTCGGTGGTGGTGACGGGGTCGCGGATGACGGCGTCGAGCTCAAGGAGCACGTTGTCCGTGAGAGCGTACATCGCGGGCCAATCGGTGATGTTGGGTCCGAGCTTCAATTCGACGGAGGGATCCGCCTTGCCGAAGCCGTTGTAAACGCGCTTATCGTAGACGGCCTTATCGAAGTGATAATCATAATGCACGTCGTCCCAGTCGATATCGGTCGCGGCGGTGATGGCGCCGTGATTGCGCGCGGTGGCGGCGATGGAGCGGGAGTCCATCAGCGCGACGGTCGAGATCTGGCCCTCGCCGGGCTTGGAGCCCTCGCGGTTGGGGAAGTTCCTGGTGGTGTGGCGGAGCGAGAGGCCGTTATTGGCGGGCACGTCGCCTGCGCCGAAGCACGGGCCGCAGAAGCTCTGCTTGATTATGGTGCCGCTCTCTAAAAGCTTTTCGGTCATGCCGATGCGGGTGAGCTCGAGGGAGGTGGGGACGCTGGTGGGGTAAACGGAGAAGCCGAAGTAGCCGTCGCCGACGTCATAGCCGTCCATTATCTCGGCGGCCGCGACGCAGTTATCGAACGTGCCGCCGGAGCAGCCCGCGATGACGCCCTGATCGGCGTACACCTTGCCGTCAACGACCTTGTCGGTGAGCTTCAGATGAACCTTCTTGCCGAACTTCTTCTCGGCCTCGGCCTCGACGGACTTTAAGATCTCGACGGGGTTCTCGAGGAACTCGTGGATGGTGTAGGCGTTGGAGGGATGGAAGGGCAGAGCGATCATGGATTCGATCTTCGAAAGGTCGAGCTCGATCATGCTGTCGTAATAAGCGACGCCCTTGGGAGCGAGCTTCTTGAAGCCCTCGGGACGGCCGTGGATCCTATAATACTTCTCGATCTCGGCGTCGGTCTCCCAGATGGAGGAGAGGCAGGTGGTCTCGGTGGTCATAACGTCTATGCCGTTGCGGAAGTCGTAGGGCAGGCTCTCAATGCCCGGGCCGACGAACTCCATGACCTTGTTCTTTACGAAGCCGTTCGCAAAGGTCGCCTTGACGAGCGCAAGGGCGACGTCGTGCGGGCCGACGCCCTTCTTGGGCGCGCCGGTGACGTAAACGAGGACAACCTCGGGAGCGTTGATATCCCAGGTGTTCTTCAAAAGCTGCTTGACGAGCTCGGGGCCGCCCTCGCCAACGCCCATGGTGCCCAGAGCGCCGTAACGGGTATGCGAATCGGAGCCCAGTATCATGTTTCCGCAGTTGGCCATCGCCTCGCGGGCGTAGCTGTGGATAACGCTCTGATTGACGGGAACGTAGATGCCGCCGTACTTCTTCGCCGCGGAAAGACCGAAGACGTGGTCATCCTCGTTGATGGTGCCGCCGACGGCGCAAAGGCTGTTGTGGCAGTTGGTCATCGCATAGGGGATGGGGAATTCCTTAAGGCCGGAAGCCCTCGCCGTCTGGATTATGCCGACGTAGGTGATGTCGTGGGACATAAGGCAGTCGAAGCGGATCTTCATCTTCTTGGCGTCATCGGATACGTTGTGCGCCCTGAGGATCTGATAAGCGATGGTGTTTTCGCGGCCTGCTTCGGGGGTAACGCCCTCGACGGGCTCCTTAACGGGCTTGCCGTCAACAAGATATACGCCGTTCTCAAAAAGGTCTATCATGGTGGTCTCCTTCTTCTGTAATTTTTCTTGGATCGGCAGGCAGGCTTCGCGCCCGCCCG
>CAMZFO010000167.1 GCA_947306125.1 uncultured Clostridia bacterium
GTCTTCCGAAGCGGGGAAAGGCCGTGCCAACAAAAAAGCGAGGTAAAACCTCGCCTTTTTTGTTGGTTTAAGTACCGGCTCATTCCGCGGGCAGCTCGGTATTCTGCCGGCGGTACGAATCCCTGTGGCGCTCGCGGTCATAGCCGGAGCTCTCCTTCTCGAACTGGAGGGTATAGAGTGTGTAGTATTTGCCGCGCTGTTTCAAAAGCTCGTTGTGATCCCCCTGCTCCACTATCTCGCCCTTGGAGAGCACTATTATGTTATCCGCGTGCTGTATGGTGGAGAGGCGGTGGGCGACTATGAGCATGGTGCCGATATTCATCATCTTCTCCATGGAATCCTGAATGAGCACCTCGGTCTCGGTGTCGATATTGGCGGTGGCCTCGTCGAGTATCATGACCGAGGGCTTATGGATGATGGTCCTCGCAAAGCTCAAAAGCTGGCGCTGACCGGCGGAGAAATTGTTTCCGCGCTCGCGCACGGGCTCGTCCAGCCCCTTTTCGAGGCGGTCTATGAAGTGGTCGGCGTTGACGTAGCGGCAGGCGTCCATGACCTCTTCGTCCGATACGCCCTCGAGCCCAAGCAGTATGTTGCTGCGGATGGTGCCGGAGAAGAGGAACACGTCCTGCAGCATCTGCCCGAAGTGCTTCCGCAGCGAGGAGGCCTTTATCTTGCGGATATCTATGCCGTCTATCAGTATCTCGCCCTTCTGGAACTCGTAATTGCGGCAGATGAGCGAGAGTATGGTGGTCTTGCCGGAGCCGGTGGCGCCGACGAAGGCGACGGTCTCGCCGGGGGAGACGTGGAACGATACGCCCTTTAACACCCACTCGCCGGGGATATAGCTGAACCAGACGTCGCGGAACTCTATCTCGCCCCTGACCTCGTCGAGCTCTGCCGCGTCGGGCGCGTCCTCAAGCGAGGGCACGATGTCCAGTATCGTGAACACCTTCTCCGCGGAGGCGAAGGCCGACTGCAGCCAGTTGAACTGCTCGGCAAGATTCTGTATGGGCGTGAAGAAGCGCTTGATATAGAGGTAGAAGGTGACGACGGTCGCCGCCTCTATGCTCTGCCCGAGGAAGCTCGTGCGGTCGAGATACCCCTTGCCGCTCAGATAGAAGAGCGCAAGTATGGAGCAGACGTAGAGCATATAAACGAGGGGCCGGAATATGCCGAACACGAGTATCTGCTCGCGCTTGGCCCTGCCGAGGCCGAGGCTCTTTTCGGTGAATACCTTGAGCTTCGCCTCCTCGCGGTTGAATATCTGCGTGATCTTTATGCCGGAAAGGTTTTCCGAAAGATATGTGTTGATATCCGTCGTGCGGTCCTTCACCCTGCGGTAGGCGCGGCGCGCGAATTTGCGGAAAATGACCGTGAAGAGCACAATAAAGGGCACGAAGCAGAGCACCATCAGAGTGAGCTCGTAATTCAGCATCAGCATCGCGGCGAGCACGCCGACGATTATGAACATATTCTTTACGAGATTCACGAGCAGCGAGGTGAACATCAGCGATATGGCGTTGGTGTCGTTTGTCACCCTCGTTACGAGCTTGCCGACGGGGGTGGCGTTCATCTGCTCATGCGAGAGCGACTCTATATGGGTGAAGAGATCCTCGCGCAGGCTCGAAATGATCCTCTGACCGGTGCGCTGGAGGATTATGGCCTGTATGTAGGTGCAGACCATGGAGACCACGAGTATGCCGGCGTAAACGGCGACGAGGCTCCAGAGCTCGGGAAGCTCGAATACCGGGCGGGCAAGCGCGCCGAGCTCGGGATCGACGCGGAAAAGGCTGATGATCTTACCCGTGAGTATGGGGGAAATGATCTCGTAAGCTATGCTGAACAGCATTATCACGCCGACTATCACGAAGCTGCCTATATAGGGCTTGGCGTAGGCCAGGAGCCTGCGCGTGATCTCGCCGTCCTTCATATGGCGGTCGAAGCCGATCGCCTGTTTTTTATCCTTTATGCAGGCGAAGGCGACTATGAGCACTATGGATATGGCGCCGATTATGCCGCCGCCGAGAAGCAGGGGAAGATATTCTCTCATTCAGATCACCTCCTTACCTTGCCGCCTCTTCTTCGAGACGCTGGAGTTCGACCATCTTTTCATACGCCGGGCAGGAGACGACGAGCTCCTCGTGCGGGCCGACGGCGATTATCCTGCCGTCCTCTATGAAGACTATCTTGTCGAGCTCCTTGATGGTCGATATGCGGTGCGCGATAAGTATTGTCGTCTTGCCCTCGCGGCTCCTGCGGAGGTTTTGGAGTATGACCTTTTCGGTGTCGGTATCGACGGCCGAAACGGAATCGTCCAGTATGAGTATCGGCGCGTCCTTCATCAGCGCGCGCGCTATGGATATGCGCTGCTTCTGGCCGCCCGAGACGGTCACGCCGCGCTCGCCGAGTATCGTCCCGTATTTTTCCTTGAATTCCTCGATATTGTCGTGCACGGCGGAAAGCTCCGCGGAGCGCTCGACGGAGCCTTCGTCAAGCTCGTCGAAGGCGAAATTGATATTGTTCGCAATGGTGTCGGAGAAGAGGAAATTATCCTGCGGCACGTATGCGCAGCCGCGGCGCAGGGACTTGATGGTGATATCCGTCACGTCGCGGTCGTCCACGAAAAGCGTGCCCTTCGGCACGTTGTAGGTGCGAAGTATGAGGTCTACGAGGGTGGTCTTGCCCGAGCCC
>CAMZFO010000168.1 GCA_947306125.1 uncultured Clostridia bacterium
CGAGAACGTTCGCCTTGCCTGCGACGGGGCTGCCGGGGCTCTTGAGCTGACCGACCTTCTCGACGAGGGCGGCGTCAGCCTGAAGCTCGCCGTCGATCATGAGATCGGGAGCAAGCTCCTTGACCATGGCGGTCGCGGCAACGACCTTATCGACGTTCTCATGCTTCGCGCTGCCCTTGGTGGAGAAGCTGAGCATGGCGACCCTGGGATCGATGCCGACGAGGTTCTTCGCGCTCTCCGCGGAGGAGACGGCGATAGCCGCAAGCTGCTCTGCGGTGGGGTCGATATTGACCGCGCAGTCCGCGAAGACCATTACGCCATCGTCGCCGTAAGCCTTATTGGGGATCTCCATTATGAAGCAGGAGGAAACGGTGCTGATACCCTTGGCCATCTTGATTATCTGGAGGCCGGGACGAAGGGTATTGCCAGTGGTGTTGATAGCGCCGGCGACCATACCGTCCGCCTTCTCGTCCTTGATCATCATACAGGCGAAGAACAGAGGATCGTGCATCATCTTCTCAGCCTTCTCCATGTCGACGCCCTTGGCCTTGCGCATCTCATAGAAGCGTTCAACGTAGGTGTTGAAATCGGGGGACTTGACGGGATCGATGATGCCCACGCCGGTAAGATCGACGCCGAACTTTTCCGCAACGGCGCGGATCTCGTCCTCGTTGCCCATGAGGGAAATGTCCGCAATGCCCTCGCGGATGATGCGCTCAGCCGCCTGAACGGTACGCTCCTCGGTTCCTTCGGGAAGAAGTATGTGCTTCTTCTGATTCCTGGCCTTGGCCTTAATGTTATCAATAACCGACATTTTTTATATCTCCTTCCGAAAAAATAGTTGACGGTCACATCAAATTAGATTATAACATATATGAAAGGCTTTGGGCACTGTCAATAATAATATAATTTGAGGAATTATGAAAGCAGTCGGGATAACAGCCGAATACAACCCTTTTCACAACGGTCACCGCTATCAGATAGCCGAGGCAAAGCGCCTGAGCGGAGCCGACAAGGCCGTGGTCATTATGAGCGGCAGCTTCGTGCAGCGCGGAGAACCGGCCTGCGCCGATAAATTCACCAGGACGGAATGGGCGCTGGACGGCGGTGCGGATATGGTCATAGAGCTGCCGGACGTGTTCGCTCTCTCCTGTGCCGAACGATTCGCTTCGGGCGCGATAAGGATAATGCGGGGCACAGGCATAATAGACTCCGTATGCTTCGGGAGCGAGACCGGAAGCATAGACGAGCTCAAGGAAGCGGCTTTGAGATCGGAGGATGCGGAAAAGCTTGCGGAGGCTTTGAAAAGCGGGCTCTCATACCCCGCCGCATTGGCGGAGAGCACCGGCTCCTCCCCCGCTCCCAACGACATACTCGGCATGGAATACGTCAGGGCGGCCGACAAATATTTCCCGGAAGCGCGGCTTTTCTGCGTAAAGCGCAGAGGCGGCTCGTATTCCGGCACGGAGCTTTCGGGTGAATTCAGCTCGGCTTCCGCGATAAGAAATGCGGTAAGCGCGGTACAAGCGAACTGCGGGCTTTACGAAAAGCTTGCCGAAGCCGTTCCCTCGGCGGTGCTTGAGGAGCTTGTGGACGGCAGATCGGGAAGGAGCGATATCGCGACCTTCGACGGGCTTTCGGACGCCGTGCTCTGCCGCATAAGGTCGATGAGCAAAAACGAGCTTGCCGCTCTGCCTGAGATCGCCGAGGGGCTTGAGAACCTTTTCGCCGAAAGATCGCTTATCTCCAACAGCGCTCGGGAGTTGCTTATGCGCGTTAAATCCAAGCGCTATACCATGGCAAGGCTCAAAAGGATCGCAATGAACGCTCTGCTGGGGATCACCGCCGAGCTGCAGTATGCGGCGTCCGTAAACGACGAGGCTCTCTACGTCCGCGTTTTGGGGATCGGCAAAGATTCCGAGGAAATGCTTTCGGAATTGAACAAACAAGCAAGGCTTCCGGTTATCGTACGTTCGTCCGACAGAGAAAAGCTCCCCCCTCTTGCCGGAAGATCGGAGCAAATATCGGCTTTGGCGCACAGGGTAAGGGCTCTCGGTCAACCGTACGATAAATCCGTTGAGCAGGATGCTTCGCATCGGCTGATCGTACGATAATCTATTTTGTCCTTTCAATGCATATCCTTTTACATGGGATATGCTTTTTTCTTGATGTTTTTTATATTCGCATTGCTGCTGATCCCTTTCGGCGGGACCGCGACGCAGGGAGCTGCAGACGGAATGAGGCTGTTTGCAGAATGCCTTCTCCCCTCCCTGTTTCCTTTTTTGGTATGTTCAAAAGCAATAATGATGAGCGGCAAAGCAAGAGAGTTCCTGATCTCGGGCAAGCGTTTCCGTTTTTTTCCCGTTTGGCTGATCGCCGCGGCGTGCGGCACTCCTTCGGCCGCGCTTATTGCAAACGACGCCGTGGCATGCGTGATGAGCAAAAGAGAAGCATCATTCCTCTGCGCTGCGGGAAACACAGCCAATCCCGGTTTTGTTATATACGCTCTTGCAAATTCAATGCTTGGAGAAGGACGGGCCGCGGCGCTCCTGGCTGTATCGCATTACGTTCCTTCATTATGCGCCGTACTTATTCTCGGGAGTATTCCGAACAAGCGGCCGGAAAACCATCACTTATCCGAGCG